>NZ_JAKGUG010000005.1 GCF_021568855.1 Dethiosulfovibrio russensis
GAGGAGATACGGTTCCAGATCTCCGGCGACCACACGGCCTCGGACATAGACGCTGTTCTGGATATCCTCAGGGAGTACAGGGATAAGAGGTAGAGGAGGTCGGCCACTCTCGTTCCACCAGAACAAGAAACACCGCCAAAGCCAGCATATCGGCACTGCCTCCGGGACTTACCCAGTTATCCAGACAGTAGCGTTCCATGGCGGCGACCTTGCGACGTCCCTCGGAGGTCTTCATGCAACCAAGGCGCAAGGCCTCCTCGGCGGCCTCCGCCAGGTAGATCATTCTCTCCTTTCCTCCTCGGGACAACACGTTGGTATCGTTTCCCGAGGCCAGGACGGAGAGCAAAGCGTCGCACATAGCGAAAGACGATAGAGGATCGGGATAGGACTTAAGGCGGGAGAGGGCGACGAGAGCGCTGGGGAACCCTCTCTCCGCCTCTCCCCTGATACCGTCGACTCCCATAGACACGAAGAGCCTCTCTCCGGCGGAGAGGGGCTCTTCGTGTCTAAGAAGCAGGGGAGTCAACTCTCTCTCGACTATTCCTGCCACGAAGGATCCCGCAGCCTTCGCCACCGCCTCTCCATGAGGGATCTCCCCTAAAGACACGGTCCTCGAGACTGCCGCCACGGCCAACCCCATAGAGAAGATCGCTCCCCTGTGGGCGTTCACTCCTCCGGTGGCCTCCTCCATCGACGACTCCGCCTCTCTTCCGGCGGATCTCAACACCTCCAGACATTCCTCCGGAGGTTCACGGTGAAGCTTCGTTCCTATAGTGGCAGCCTGTTTAAAAAAAGGCCCCAAGGCCAAGGCGCTGGCAACGAAGGACCCGAAATCCATGTCGTGGTGGGCTCCTCTGTCGATAGACGTTACCAACCCGGGTTTGGGCGAGGAAGCGGCCTCGTGGATAAGAGCCCTCTGAGCCAAGGTCGCCAACCTGTCGGACAGCATACGAGGGGAGCTCAGCGGACTCCAGCCCTGTCTAAAACGGTGTTTATCCTCGCTCTCAGAGTGCACTCCAAGGCGCCTTTATCCTGAATTCTAAGGACACCCTTCTCAAGGCCGACTTGGGAGACAAGCTCATCGACTACCTCCCTTATTCTCCTGCCTCTTTGCTTCATAACGATACTCTCGACCTCCACCTCTAAGACTTCGTCCGACGGAGAGAAACTAACCATTACATCGCTGGATTCGAGGGTACCTGCTACCGCGGCGGAACTGAACTCCATGCCAATCACTCCTCGTTTTCTTTATCTTTATATCGATTTAAAAGGTAATTCCAGGTTACGTCGGGAACCAGTGGGCGGACCGAATCCATCTCCCCCGACTCCAGCAAAGCTCTAACCCTGGAAGCGCTTATGGGGACACCGCCGCTCTCTATCCGAGACAGCTCCTCCACCGCAACTCCCAGAGGTGGCAGATCGGTCTTCATGGTCTCGTTGTAGAGCGCGGTGAGACGACAGTTCGGTTCGCTACCCACGAATCGTCTGGAAACACCGAGTGCCGGAGCTATTTTAGTACCGAATAACCGGATGTCCAGAGAAGCGTGTACTGACTCCGCCTCCCCTCCCTTGGTGAAGTAGGTGGGAAAGGTTGCGGAGGAGATGACGTAGGGTCCACTGGGTATCACCGTAACGTTGTCCAAATCGGACAACCCGGAACTCACCATAAGGAACCGGTCCTCGAAGGGAAAGATCGACCGATCCTCCTCCACCACGAGGACGAAAAGATGGGATGACGAAGAGGAGGCCCTCTCGAGAAGCCATCGATGGCCCAGGGTAAAGGGGTTGCAGTTTACGACCACCGCCGAGCTGTCCCTTCCAGTAGCCATTTCGGAGAGGCCGGCGAGGTATTTGTCCAGACCGGGACTTCCCCACTCCAAAAGAGAGGCCCCTTGAACCGAGACGATCTCTCTGAACCCTAGACGGGAAAAGCTGAGGGCCTCCGATGGCTTGGTGAACAGAAAAAGGTGACCGATCCCCTCCGAGACCGCCAGAGAGATGACCCTGGAGAGAAGGGAAGCCGCCAAGCCCTCCCCCTCGAAAGAATCGTCGACCGCCACACCCTGGACGACCGATCGAATCAAAGAGGCGGTACCTACAAGCCTATCGGAATCGAAAGCCCCCCAAATTCTTCCACCTCCACCGGGGACGGCAAGCCCCCTGGAGGCCAGAAGCGAGGTCCTCTCCTCAATCTCGCTTTGAAAACAGAGTTCCCTTATCTCAACCATAAAAAAGCACCTCCCAATAAAGGGCAAACAGCAGGTTGAATATTCAGAGACTGTCTTGCCGTGCATATATAGCGTCTTGTGAGAAAACGTACTTTACAAACTTCCCTTTTGAGCATAGTATAACAGATATGGATGCTGCATCAAGCATCCTGGATCCAAAAAGGAGACTGACCATGCCATTACTTTCTAAAGCCAAGGAAATAAAGATCAAGCCGGTAAGGGAGATCGTCTACGAACACATCAGACAGGCCATCGTAGGCGGCGAACTGGAACCGGGCACCAGGTTCACCGATGGAGAGATCGCGACCGAGTTCAATATCAGCAGGACTCCCGTCAGAGAGGCTATACAAAAACTGGAGACCGAGGGCCTGATAGAGAGGGTTCCCATGAAGGGCAACGTGGTAAAGGGCCTGCTCCCCAAGGACGTGGCTCAGATATTCGCCTTGAGAAAAGCACTGGAATGTCTGGCGGTACGTTATGTAGCGGTCAACGCCACGGAGGAGGAACTCGGCCTCATAAGGGGCACCCTGGATCAGGCAAAAACCTATATGAACACCCTACAGGGAGACGCCCTGGCGGACGCATACGTTCCCATAGTGGCAAGGTACAACAAGGCCATGTTCGAGGCATCCCACGCCCCCAGGGTGGTGGACCTCATATGGAGCCACCGAGAGATGCTGGACCGGTACAGGGTCGTAAGGATCGTCATAGCCAAAAGACTTAACGAAAGCTACAGCACGAGAGAACAGATGTACGGCTATTTCGTGGACAGGAAGCCCGACGACGCTGCGATCCTCTGGGCAAGCCATATAGACAGGTCCTACAGGATATGGACCGAGGTTATAGGTTGCTCCGAGGATATAGGGGCACACGACTATATGTGAGATACACCCCTACGGGGTTATTTGTTTGAGGAGCGGGTAGGAAGAGAACGGTAAAGAGCTTCACAAGAGGGGTAACAAAGTCCGTCCAAAATCGAAGGGAGGAAACGTTTCATGAAAAAGCTTTTCGTATTGTTCTGCGCAACTCTGTTGGTCGTAGCCTCTTCCGGCGCGGCCCTGGCCGACTGGTCTCCCAAGAGACCTATCGAGCTCATCGCACCGGCCGGTCCTGGAGGTGGTTGGGATCTGCTATGCCGCACCATACAGAAAACCCTTAAAGAGGAAAAACTGGTCGATCGTCCCGTGCTCGTCACCAATAAACCCGGCGGAGGCGGAGCTACCGGATGGAACTACCTCAAGGGAAAGGAAGGCAAGGGCGAGTATATAGCGGCAACCTCCACCCTTCTCATACTGAACAACCTGTTCGAAAAGAGCCCTCTTACATATAAGGACTTCACCGTCCTCGCCAACCTTCAGGCCGAGTGGATCGCCGTAGCTGTGGCCAAAGACGCTCCCTGGACCAACGGCAAAGAGCTTTTCGAGGCCATCGACGCCGATCCGGACGGCATGGTCATAGGGGTTGGACCGGCTCTCGGAAACGACGACCACATATCCTTCCTGATGCTGGCACAGAAGTACGGCGTAGATCCCCAGAAGATCAAGTTCGTCGTCTATCCCAAGACCGCCGCTGAGCAGATTCCCGCTCTCATGGGCGGCCACGTCAAGGCCATCACCATCGGCCTGGCCGAGGTAATGGAGCAGCACAAGGCCGACAACCTGAGGATAATCGGCATCAGCTCCAAGGAACGTCTCGAGTCCCTCCCGAACGTAAAACCCTGGGTGGAGCAGGGAGTCGACATGGTGTTCCCCCACTGGAGAGGCATCATCGCCGCTCCCGGATTGAGCGAGGAGCAGATTGCCTATTGGCAGGGAACCGTCGAAAAGATGATAGAAACCCCCACCTGGAAAGAACAGCTCGAAAAACTGGAGTGGGCCCCCTTCTACGAAAATCCCACGGAGTTCGCCGCATCCCTTGCGGACCAGACCGAAAACTTCCAGGCTACCCTCAAGAAGGTCGGACTCATCAAGTAGACAGGAACAAAGACACAACCGAAAAGGGCGGGGATAAGGTTCACCCCGTCCTTCTCTTCCACCCCCCTCTATAAATTTTGACTTTGGCCCATCCAAATAACAGGAGGTAAGGAAATGACGAAAAACATGATCTCCGGGCTTCTCGCCGTCGTCCTGGGCTTAGCCTATATCTACGGAACCGCCTTAATTCCGGAGGTAAAGGCGGGAGACGAAATAGGACCAAGGCTTTTTCCCTACATAATAGGTATCTCTGCCGTGATATGCGGAGGTTTGTTGACCCTGTCGGAACTACGAAAGAAGGAGAGGGAGCCGTTTTCCTTCGGCTTCGTGACGGAAAGGCCCATATGGATCAAGATATTCGCCATCATAGTTCTGGGGATATTTTATGGAGAGACCCTGGATTATCTGGGCTACGTCATAGGGACAATCCTCTTCATGATTCTGGTGGGATCGATCCTGAACAAAGGACGGTTCGTTCAGAACACAGTCATAGCGGTTTCCTTTTCCTGCGTGTGTTACGGAGTGTTCTCCATAGCCCTGAAGCTGAGTCTCCCCAGAGGGCTGCTGAGCTTCCTGCCCTTCTAGAAGAGGTGATATGAATGGACGCTGTTTTCGCAAACTTGGCTCTAGGATTTCAAACGGCTCTCACTGCGACCAACGTACTGTGGGTCTTCATCGGAGGATTTCTCGGCACCATAATGGGAATGCTGCCGGGCTTGGGCCCCGCCACCGGGGTAGCCATACTGATACCTATAACATACGGAATGAACCCCACCACCGCCCTGATAACTATGTGCGCCGTCTACTATGGGGCTATGTTCGGAGGCTCCAGGGCCTCAATAATGATCAACACCCCCGGGGACGCCTCAGCCATAGTCAGTTGCTTCGACGGATACCCGATGACGAAAAACGGCCAGGCCGGATCTGCCCTCGCCATATCCGCCATAGCCTCTTTCATCGGAGGAACCATCGGAATGATCCTGCTGGTGTTCCTTACGGGCCCCATAGCCAGCTACGCCTTCAAGTTCGGTCCGGTGGAGATGTTCTCGCTGCTCATGTTCGCCCTGACCGCCACGGTTACCCTCTCGGAGGGCAGTATCCTCAAGGGATTCATCGCTGTAGCCATAGGCTTCATGATATCTACCATAGGGATCGATCCCCAGACGGGGATCAATCGCTTCACACTCGGAGTTGAACCCCTTCAGGACGGAGTGGACTTTCTGGTCGTCATGATAGGTCTCTACGCCGTATGTGAGGTATTCAAGAACATAAAGGACGTAAACGTACAGCATAAGATAGATTCCAAGACCATAGGCAAGGTGTGGGTATCCTGGGCGGACTTCAAGAAATGCCTCATGCCCATGCTGAGAAACTCGCCTCTAGGCTTCTTCATCGGGGTACTCCCCGGAATGGGAGGGACTATAGCCACCTTCATGTCCTATGCCATGGAGAAATCGCTCAGCAAGACTCCCGAAAGGTTCGGCAAAGGCGCCATCGAGGGACTAGCCGCTCCCGAGGCGGCCAACAACTCCTGCTCTTGCGGGGCCATGGTTCCCCTGCTAACACTGGGTATCCCTGGATCGGGGACGACTGCGGTCATGCTGGGAGCCCTGATGTTATTGGGAGTTCGCCCCGGGCCTATCCTCTTCGCCCAGTACCCCGAGATAGCCTGGGGGGTCATAGCCTCTCTGATCGTCGGGAACATCGCTCTGCTGGTTATAAACCTGCCTCTGGCCATCCCGCTTGTCCAGCTTCTCAGGATACCTCAGAGGATCATGCTTCCTCTCATCCTGGGAATGGGATTCATGGGAGCCTATTTCCTGAACTACAGCGCCTTCGACTTCATTTTGGTGACCGTGTTCGCTCTGGGCGGCTATATGTTCAGTAAGCTGGGAATTCCTATACCGCCTCTGGTTCTGGCTCTGATACTTGGAAGCTCGACGGAACAATATTTCAGAAACGCCATGACCATAGCCAACAGCGACCTGGCCATCTTCGTAGAGAAGCCCATATCCGCCGTGTTGCTCTCCATGGCTGCCATATCCTTCTGCTACGCTCTCTACAAAAGACGAAAGGTGGCGACTGAATAGATGACGAAGACAGCGATAAAAAGACCTCGTCGCTCTCTTCTCTACGTACCGGGCAACAATCCGGCTATGGTGCAGAACTGTAGCGTATACGGGGCCGACGGGGTACTGCTTGATCTCGAGGACGCCGTCGCCGTTACCGAAAAGGACGCGGCCAGACATCTGGTTTCCCAGGCCCTTGTGGACCTTCCCTTCGACGGAGTGGAAAAGGTCGTCAGAATAAACGGCAGAGACACCCGATTTTTCGAGGACGATCTTAAGACAATAGTCCCTGCCAAACCGGACAGCATAAGGCTACCGAAGACGGAATCCCCCGAAGACGTAGTCGAGGCGGACCGCATAATCTCCGAGCTGGAGAGAAAAAACGATATACCGGTGGGATCGATAGAGATCCACGCCATGTTGGAGACCGCCTTGGCCCTCATCAACGCCTACTCCATAGCAACGTCGTCTCCCAGGGTCACTGCTCTTACTCTTGGAGGGCAGGACTTGGCAGCTGACCTGGGGATAGCCCGATCCAGAGAGGGGACCGAGCTGCTCTACGCCAGGAGCCACGTCATATTGGCTGCGAAAGCGGCAGGCAAGGAGGCTTTGGACACGGTCTTCACCGACGTAAACGACCAAGAAGGGCTGGAGGCCGAGTGCCGTCTGGCTGTACAGCTGGGATTCTCCGGCAAGGCGGCCATACACCCGTCTCAAATAGGGACGATACACAGGGCCTATAGACCGGACGAAAAGAAACTTATTAAGGCCATAAGGGTAGTCAAGGCAGCTAAAGACGCCGAGGCGAAGGGACTGGGAGTCATCGCGGTTGACGGCAAGATGGTGGATGCTCCGGTGGTTGCTCAGGCCAACAGGACAATCGAGCTGGCCAAGCTCTCCGGGATGGAGGTATCGCTTTGAAGCTGGATACGACCGTAAACTCAATAGGGAGAAGGATCCCTCGTTCCATCCCAGGGCTTGGAGATCTGGCTCCCTTCGACGGAGCTTTCGCCAGACTGGACGGATCCTATCTCTGGTCCCCTGAGTCTAGGACCAAAAAGATAGGAGCCTTCGGAGGCCGCAAGCTGGCCTCAAACCTAGCCGAGGCAATTAAGAGATCTGGACTTCAGGACGGAATGACCATATCGTTCCACCATCACCTCAGAAACGGCGATGCGGTACTTCCGACGATCATAAAGGCCATCGAGGAACTGGGAATAAAGGGACTGACCCTGGCTCCCAGTTCCCTGACCGACGCACACGAGATAGTGGCCGATGCGGTTCGACGGGGAACCATAGCCAGGATACACACCTCCGGTGTAAGAGGCGAGATAGGCAGGATGATATCCCGAGGCGAGATGGAGATTCCCGTGATGATACACAGCCACGGAGGGAGAGCCAGGGCCATCGAAGAAGGGCGCATCTCGGTGGACGTGGCGTTTCTCGGCGCTCCCACCTGCGACACCATGGGGAACATGACGGGCTCCACCGGTAAGTCCGCCTGCGGAACCCTGGGCTACGCCCAGATAGACGCTAGAAACGCCGGACACGTCATAGCTGTCACGGACAACCTCGTGGAGGCTCCTCTGCCACACCACATATCGATTCCCCAGTACCTGGTGGACCAGATAGTACTGGTCGATTCTCTAGGCGACGCATCCAGGATAGCCTCCGGTCCTGCCAGGATATCCAAGGACCCGGTCAACCTGAGGATAGCTGAGAACGCCTTCGACCTGATCAGGGCCTCCGGGCTTATGGTGGACGGATGCTCCTTCCAGGTAGGAGCGGGAGGAGCCAGTCTCGCCGTGGCCAAGTACGTCAGGGACTACATGAGGGAGAGCTCCATACAGGGAGGCTTCGGCATTGGGGGCATCACCGGCTACATGGCGGACATGCTCGGCGAGGGGCTGTTCAGAGCGCTCTTCGACGTACAGAGCTTCGACGCAGCCGTCACCGAATCGGTGGCGGGACACCCTAACCACGTGGAGATAGACGCTTCCTGGTACGCCAACCCCTTCAGGAACTGCGTCGTGAACGACCTGGACGTAGTGGTCCTAGCGGCTCTGGACGTGGACGTGGATTTCAACGTCGACGTACTGACCGGCCACGACGGGATACTCAGAGGCGCATCGGGAGGTCACTCCGACACAGCGGCAGGCTCAAAGCTCTCGATAATAACCATACCGTCCATAAGAGAGGGAGTACCGTCCATAAGGGATCAGGTACAGACGGTGGTAACCCCGGGAGAGACGGTGGACGCCATAGTAACAGAGAGGGGAATCTGCATAAATCCCCGAAGGGAGGACCTGGCGAAGCTCGCCAAAGACGCCGGTCTTCCGGTCAAGGACATAGGTCGGCTCAAGGCCGAGATAGAGAACATGACCGGTGTTCCCGATCCTGTGGAGTTCGACGACGAGATCGTAGGAGTGGTCGAATACAGAGACGGAACTATAGTGGACTCTATAAGAAAGGTCCGCTGATCCGATCGAAGAAACGAAAAAATGCCCCTGCTTAAGCAGGGGCATTTTTCAGTTCTTCAGACCTTCGGTAATGGCGATGAACTCCTTCTTCAGCCTATCGTTGGAGAAAACCACCACGTCGGGAATCTCCAAAGAGGCTAGAGCGTCGAAATCCTTCCTGTTGGCCTTGACCAAATCAAGCAGTCCTCTGGCGAGCCTCATAGTCCTGTAGGCGTTGTAGGCCACTCCGTAATCCCTTCCGAAGGCATCCACGTTTTTCAAGGCAAAATCCCTCTGTTCCTCCAGATATCCCCTGTATGCCTCTATAGCCCTGAGGGTTATGGCGGTAGAATCGAGATTGCTCCTCAGAAGAGCCCTCTGTGAGGAGGTAAGAGACGGATCGCCCATCTGAGCCCCCATCTCCGCGGCAAGGCCTTCGGCGGAGGTCTCCATGTCGTTCAGTTCCGGAATATAGCGGTTCTCTATCTTCTCCACGAATCTCTCGTTCATGACCAGACAGGTCCGAATCAGCAGGGCATAGATGCCGTAGTACCTCTTGGCCACGGAGATATCGTCCGATGAGCTCTCCATCAGCTCGGTCAACTTGTCCGCAAAGAACCTGACGTTGAGGTAGACCCCCTGCATGGCCACTATATCGTCGGCGGTGACCCCCGCCAGCATTCCACGGATGCTCTCGTCCGATCCGTTCACCCCGGATTTTTTCATCGCAGACACGAAGTCATCCTCCAGGGAGTCCAGAGCTCTTTCGTCGGATACCATGGCCTCCGTCTCCGACTCTATAGTCTCGTCCAGATCGTCCTTGCCTCGGTTGAGAAGCCCTCCCTCGGAAGGAGCGGAGACCCTACGTTCCTGAAGCAACGCCAACTTGGCCCTTCGCGAGGCGATCCTCTCTCTCAAAGCCATTATCTCCGCCCGAATATTTGAGGCCTCCGAATCGGCCAATATCGCCACGACCTCCTCCAAGATGGAGTCGATCTTTCTGTCGTTTTTCGATCTGTCGTTCCCGATCAGCCGTTCATCCGGAAGGTATTCGGCCTCGTCGAGACGCCCCAGTGCATCGTCCAACTCCCCCATCGCATCATCCCACAGGGAGGAAAATCTGTCCGAGTCAGACCCTGTAAGCCAGGATGGGAGGGACAGAGAGGGCAACTTCAGATCCCATTCGTAGGCAGGGGAACAGATCAACAACAAAGAGGCTAAAAACGCACAAAGACGGGATGTCATACAATTCATCTATTTGATCAACTTCACCGAGATACTGCCCTCTCGCTTGGAGGAAACCCTCATAACCAAGGACGATATGTGGGAGGACCCTTCCATGAAGGCCTCGACCCCTTTCCGAATATCGTCGTCCTGGAGGAAAATGCTGTTGGCGTCCACTATATCCTTGACCGCCTCGCGAAGGTCGGCGACGGAGATCGCCATTACCGCCAGATTACCCTCGTCCAGAATCGGAACCAGAACGGCAGGTACCTTTCCGGGAAGACCGATCCTCTCGTAGTCCACCGCTCCGAGAACCAACCGTCTATCTCCCACCGCGACAGTCGCACTGACCATGCCGTTCATGCCGTAGGCCTTGCTCCAACCGTCCAGGTCCAGTTCTTTCAGCCCTACGGGAGGGGCCATTGCGTATATCCTTGGCAGGGCCTCCGCGACTTTGGCCAGCACGTCGGATTTCTCAGGCTCCATCAGAAGGAACAACCCCGGCACGTCCCCTATGGGACTTCTGCTCCTGGCCCCCAGTACAAGAGAGATCCGACCGCCCAGAAGATCAAGGAGGTCCCCCACCTCGAGCCCCGTCGCCTCGTAAAGCTGCTCCATTCCTCTGTCGAACTCCTCCATGTCCCCGGAGGACAGACTACTACCGAGAGACGCGAACAATCTGTCCCTGTCGATTCTGGCCAATCGTGCCGAGAGGAAACCGAGGATCCGATCTCCCAGCAAGGGAATGTCTTTACCTATAGGAAGAAGAGCTCCTCCGACGGTAGGATCGACGAAGAGGTCCATGGCGTTGGTGAACCATTTGAGAGAGATCTCCTCCGTTTCCCCCAGCAAAGCCACCTCGAAATCCAGAGGATCCTTGCTATAAAGGGCCATCTCATCGTCCATCTCGGACCGAAGCAGTTCGTTGGAGACGAAGGCCTTCATCAGAATCTGAGGCGAGCCCTCGAAACGACAGCTTGCGTCGACGGTTTTTCCATGTCCCGATGCGACGTCGATCATTTCCCTCAGCCCCTTGCCGGAAAGGGCTATCAGCACCGTCTTTCTGTCCTGTTTCCACAAGGCGGAGTAAAGCCTGGGCATATCGTCGTCGTCGGGGAACTCCACTATGGAAAGGGGTATGAGTTCCTTCCCCAGCTCTTCATCGAAAGGCTTCAGAACCACCTCTTCGTCGTCGGCCATACGGGACACTGTCAACCTCATAGCGTCGGATGGATCCACGTCCTCCAGGGACCTGAAGGCCCCGTAGACAGAGGCGATCTCGTCGGACTTCACCGTGAGAACCATCGCTCCCTCGGCGACCGGAGGCATCTGATCGGCGATCTCGTCCATCTCCTTCTCGGAAACGGAGTTGCCTGCTAGTTCTTTGAAAAGCCCTATCGGGGCGTTCCATCGAATAAAAAAGGACACCTGGTCCTCCTCGGAAGCGGGGAGAAAGCTCTCCGGTATGGCCGACTCGGGAACAACTGCCGCCTTCCGGCTCTCTAACTTTCCGGAGGAAATGACGGGGACCTGTTTTTCTGCACTTTCACCGTCCAGAACGGGGAAAATCCTGTCGAAGCTGGATCTCTCCTCAGCAATTTTTCCATTTACTAGACCGTAAACCCTTCGATAAGAAAAGGTCTTGGTCCTCTCGTCAGGGTAGGTGATGGTCATGACATCCTCGACTGGAAGTCCCGTCTCTCCATCTTTCTCTACGACCCGTCCCACCGATAACCTATCGAATCGAACGGTCGCATCCATTCTATTGAGTCTAACGATCCAGGACAGGGTCTCTCTACCGTAATCGGTATCCACGTCAAGAAACGGAGAGAGATTCTCCAAATTGCCGTCCGAGACTGACCTCTCCAGAGCACCGTAATAATCCTCGATAAAATTCGACATATCCGCCCCGTAGGATATCCCACAAAGCGCGGTTACCACCAGGGACAGGGCTAAAAGCGACAAAAGCTTGCGCATTCTCATCGGGTTTACCTCCTCGTTTTGAGTTTATTCGGCCCCGGATATCTCAACCCCAAAAAAAAGGGAGAAACCTCCAGATTCTAAGATTATGACACATAGAGGCGCTATACCCCAAGCCTCGACCTCACATTCTCGTCTATGGCCGCCATAACCCCGTTCTTATCGGCCAACCAGGAAGGGGCCACCAAACGTCCGCCCCACACGTCAGCGGTAAGTCTCTGGACCACGAAGCGACTGCCCTCCAGGGCCAGAACTTCGGCGACCTTCGAGACGTATCGATCCATCGACAGGGGCTCGAACCGTCCACTCATATAAAGATCCTCCAAGGGGGTACACCTCAGGACGTAGAGAGGATGGAATTTTAGGCCGGTGACGCCACGGTCCAAAAGCCACCTGGCCGAACGGAGAAGCTGGTCGTCCCGTTCACCGGGAATACCTGCTATCAGGTGTGCCGACACTGAAAAAGGTTCATCGAGACACCTGTTCAGAGTATCTTCGACACAGGCCAGATCGTGCCCTCTTCTCAACCATCTCAGACTGTCCTCGTCGGTGGTCTGCACCCCCAGCTCCAACCAGACCTCGAAGTCAGATCTACAGAGAGAGGAAAGATAGGAGACGACCTCGTCCGAGACGATATCTGGCCTGGTTCCCACGGCTAACCCTAAAACCGGAAGATGACGAGTGGCCTCGGCTTGGGCTCTTTCGATCGCCTCTTTAAGTCTACCCAGAGGACCGTAGGTCGATGAATAACTTTGAAAGTAAAGGATACAGCCTTTAGCTTTGTAGTGTTCTACGGCTGACTTCATGCCTTTTCGAACCTGAAGTTCCAGACTTTCTCCTCTCATCCAGGCCCCGTTACCTCCCCCGGACGAATCACAGAAGATGCAGCCCCCCTCCCCCAGGCCGTTCCTGTTGGGACAACCGGAACCTATGTCCAGGCTTATCTTCTGGACACGGTTTCCAAACCTACGCCTAAGATCGGCTGACCATTTTTTATACAGCAAAGAAACACCTCCAGCTCCAGACAATCGAACTAACGGATACGAAAAACATAAAAATACACTTGACTTTACCCTCAATTAGGCCCTATCGTTGAGTGGTAATATTCATTTTTGTTCATTCAGAGATTCGAAAAAACCCTACATCTACGAAAAGAGAGGAGATGTAAAAAAATGAAACTATTGAACAGAATGACGATAAAGGCAAAACTGGTGATCGCCTTCGGATTTCTCATATCGGCCATGATATCGGTATCAACCGTAGGTATAGATGGCATGGCAAAAATAGCTCGAAGGGTAAAACTAGCCGACGACATGAACCGTCTGGTGAAGATGGCACGACAGGTTAGGGTAAACGAGAAAAACTATATCATACGCCAAGATGCCGCCTCTCGTGAAGCGGTGTCCGAGGAGATCTCAAATATAAAAAAGCAGATATCCCTCAGCAAGGAACTTTTTCTCGATGAAAATAAAAAAGCAAATCTGGGAAAAACCGAGGTCATTTTACAGCATTACGAGAAAAGCATCTTTTCCTTGATAGAGGCTATAGATGAAAAGACGAACTCTCAGATTAAAATGGAAGAGTCGGCTAGAAACGCACTTAATTTAGCAGAGGAAATCCGAAAAAGACAAAAAGAAATGACTGCACAGCTTATGGAAGAGTTTCGCAAAAACGACGCTCTTTTCGGAGAGGACATAATCTTCACAGCTGACATGCTTTCGGAGGGGAACGACAGGGCCGATGTAGCCAACAGACTCATAAAACTAGTCCTACAGGCAAGAAGGGAGGAAAAGAACTTTATCCTAAGAGAAGACGAAGAATTCTACAAAAACGCCGTCTCTTCGTTGGAAAACCTTATAGGACAGGCTAAGATATTGGGAGAAAGCTCTCCAGATCAAGAGATAAAGAAGCTTACAGAAGGCATAATATCCGCTTCGAATGCATATAAAGAAGCTCTCGATTTATATCGAAAAAGCTGGGAAAAAGCCAGCGCTCAGACACCTATTCTACTGGAAAACGCAAGATCGTTCGTGAAATTAGCGGAAGACCTTCGTGCCGACGAAAAAGATGCAACCGCTTTGGCCGAAAAAGTCACGGCTAGAATTTTTATGTCGATCGCCATAGCCTCGGTTTTGTTCGGCATCGTCTCGGCCTGGCTAATAACGTCAAGTATACTGAAGTCCATATCTGAGAAAATAAAGCTCATAGAAAAATTCAGCGACAAAGATCTAACTGTAAACTTCAGGACCGATAGCAAAGACGAACTGGCAAGAATAAACGTCGCCCTGGAGTCGATGGGAAAAGCGATTTCGCAAAGTTTTATGCATTTAAAAGAAAAGGCCGATAGATTCGCCGATATGTCGGAAAACATGGCGGCCCTGTCGGAGGAGACGGCAGCATCGATAACCGAGATAGAGACATCGGTCGACCGTTCTACCGAACTGGCAGAGAGCAACTCGGCCGGTCTGGAAGAGGCTAACGCCGGAATAGAGGAAGTAGCAGGAGGAGCTACCAACAGTGCCTCTTCGGCGGCAAAGGGACTGGAAGCAGCGGAAGAAACCGGTCATAGAAGTAGGGAAGCGATGAATTCGATGAAAGAAGTCTCCGATAGAATGACCCAACTAGGAGAACATTCAAAACTGATAACCAAGACGATGGAGTCCGTTGGACATTCGGTAACAGGAATATCCGGTTTCGTGGAGACCATCGCCACCATAGCCGATCAGACTAATCTGTTGGCCCTTAACGCGGCTATTGAAGCGGCAAGAGCGGGAGATGCAGGAAAGGGCTTTGCCGTCGTGGCGGAGGAAGTAAGAAAGCTGGCAGAGGAATCCAATCAAGCGGCTCAGGAGGTAGGACGGGTTATAGCGGAGCTGAAAGAACATTCGTCTGAAGCAGAACAGGCTATGAACAGATCGAACGACCTGGTACAGGAAACCCTAGGAGTCACAGAAAAAACCAGAGAAGACATGGAAGAGATGCTGTCCGTTGCGGAATCGCTGCAGGAGGTAGTAAGATCTGTAGCCACTACGGCGGAGGAACAGGCCGCCTCTTCTCAGGAGATGGCATCATCCATAGACATGATAACCAAAGGGACGGTGGAGATGGTTGAGGCGTTCGAGACCATCAAAAACTCCGTCGTTGAAACAGCCAAAGCATCTCGAGGTTTCGCAGAAGACTCGCAGGAAATCTCCTCCGGTGCCGCGGAAATACAGTCCATCGTCGGGGAATTCAGGATAGAAAATCAAGGAAGAGAACTCTGTCCCGTAGAGCGGTAGACCTGAAGGCCAAAGGGTGGTAGTCTAGTGGGAAAAGCAGCGCTTCGGGGGGACTCAGATGAACGATGGAAGGTTCAAGACGAAAAAAGAAGAGATAATGGCTGCCATCAAGGAAAGCGGCTTTCGTATGACCCGACAGAGGGATCTCATAGTGGCTACGGTGCTGGAGCGGATAGAGAAAGAGGACATCGCTCCGGGAATGCAGGAGATACTTACCTCGGTCCAGGAGCTGGATCCTTCTATAGGGATGGCCACCATATACAGAACGGTCGAAGTGCTGTCCAAGCTGGGATTCATAAGCCTGATAGACCAAGGAGAGGGGTTCAACAGGGTAACCCTCAACCAGGGAGATATCACCATACACGCCTTTTGCCGAAACTGCGGTAAATCGATCTCCATACCGAACGAAAAGGACTTGGTCGACTCCATAAGAGAACTAACTCTGTGCGATGAATTCACTCTTCTTCCTCAGGCCTTCAGGATATGCGGCATATGCGATGACTGCCGCAGCAAAGGCGTTTCATTAGAAGACCTACCTCCCGGTCGAGGACGGGGGATGGGACGAAGATGCAGAAGGAGACGGGGATATAAGGAAGATTGACATATTAGCCGAATGGACTTATCCTGCTTATGATAATCAATATCATGAGCAGGATTTTTTTTCGAGGAGGAAGAGACACCATGAAGATAGCTTTTCCAGTTGAAAAGGGGCTTATATGCCCTCATTTCGGCCATGCACCGGAGTTCGTATTCGTAGAAATAAAGGACGGAGTTCAGGGGAAAAGGGAGACGGAAACGCCTCCTAAACACGAACCAGGGGTGCTCCCGAGATGGCTCAAGGAAAATGGTACGGATGTACTCGTCTCGGGAGGACTGGGCAGCAGAGCGTCGGAGATTCTGGTCTCCCAGGGAATTCAGGTGATCACCGGCATAACCGGTCCGATAGACCAGGCCATAGCCAAGCTCGTCGACGGTGAACTGAAGGGAACCGGATCCCTCTGCTCTCACGATCACGGAGATTGCGACCACTGATATGACCGTATTGGCAGTAGCCAGCGGAAAGGGAGGAACCGGCAAGAGTTGCATCGCCTCTTCCTTGGCCTTGGCCGCTGGACAGGTCGTGGCGGTGGACGCCGACGTAGAGGAGCCCAACCTAGGCAAGCTTTTGGGCATGGCTCCGAAGGAGATATACTCTGTGTCCCTTCCCATGCCCGTTTTCGACGAAAAACTGTGCAAGAGATGCGGCCTATGCGCCAAGGAATGCCGGTTCAACGCACTGGTGCAGTTCGGAGATCTTCTGCCCAGGTTGAACGAAGGACTATGTCACGGTTGCGGCGTTTGTTCCATGGTATGCCCTCATGGGGCGATAACCGAGGGGTCTCATGTCATAGGCAAGGTCTCCAGAGATCAAGCGGGAGATCTTGCCTTCCTGGAGGGTAGGCTCGACGTGGGATGCCCCAACCCGGTACCGGTCATAAAATCCGTAATAGATACGGCAAAGGAAGAGGGAGATCTCATAATAGTGGACTCACCTCCCGGGACGGCTTGCTCCATGGTCGAGGCAACCGAGCAGGCGGACTACGTATTGCTGGTCACCGAGGGAACTCCTTTCGGAATGGCGGACCTTAAACTCGCCCTCGAGGTAGTGTCGGATCTGAAACGTCCGGCAGGGGTCGTGGTAAACCGCAGCGATCTAGGCGGGAGCGATCCCGAGGAGATCTGTCGTCGCCACGACGTACCGGTCCTCGCCAGGCTCCTCTTTTCCAGACAGGTAGCTCAGGTCTACGGACTAGGAGAGTCTCCCTACAGAGGATCGTCCCTCTGGAGAGAACAGATGGACCGCCTCTGGAATTCGGTCAAGAAGGAGGCGGGACTATGAAAGAGATAGTCATAGTAAGCGGCAAAGGCGGCACCGGGAAAACCTCGGTAACAGCCGCCCTTGCCTCTCTTGCCTCTCAGGAAGGGGTCGTGCTCTGCGACGCAGACGTCGACGCACCGGACCTGTGGTTGTTGATTCCTCCCAAGAAACAGGAGGAAATCCTCTTCATGGGCATGGACGGCGCAGAGGTGGACGAAGCGGTCTGCATTGGATGCGGGAAATGTCGTGGTTTCTGTCGTTTCGACGCAGTGGCCATGGTGGACGGCAGGGCCCGCATAAGACAGGGCAAATGCGAGGGCTGCGCAGGCTGCACCATGGTATGTCCCGTCCAGGCCATATCCATGGTTCCAAGACGACAGGGAAGTTGGTTCAAGGCCGAGACGGAAAAGGGCAAACTGGTCTATGCCAGACTATATCCCGGAGGGGAGAACAGCGGGATGCTGGTCACCACCGTCAAAAAAGCGGCGGAGGAAACGGCTAAAAGAGAGGGACACCCCTTCGTTTTGGTGGACGGACCTCCCGGAATAGCCTGCCCTGCCATAGCTGCTTTGACTGGAGCTTCTCTGGCGGTAGCGGTCACTGAGCCGACCGAATCGGGCATACACGACCTGCTCCGGCTACATCAGATAGCAACCAAGCTGGACGTACCTACGGCGGTCGTACTGAATAAATGGGACGTGACCTCCTTAGCTCCCAGGGTCAGAGAGGTCTGTTTGGAGACAGGTATCCCCATCCTGGGAGAGATCCCCTTCTCCAAGGAGATCCCCGAGGCGGTGGCTTCCGCCAAGGTTCCTTTAGAACCGATGACCCCTGCGATACAGAAGATCTGGTCAGACATAAAGGAACTGACGAAATAGCGAAGAGGGTCGAGCCTGAAAAAGGTTCGACCCTCTCTTATTTTCTTGAAAAAAGAAAGCTCTACACCGACCTCTTGAGCTCCCCGGCGATACAGAGCCTTACGGCCTCGGAAGCTGAGACGCCCGAGGCTGAAAAGGCGGTCATCCCACCGGCCCTCATGGCTGATTCAGCGTTGGGTCCGAACTGTGGCCCTATGACGATCTTGGCACCCTCGGACGCGACCATGGCAACGGCCTGACCGCCGGCACCGTGGGCCACTGACGATGTATCGTTCCTGAGGGACTTGATATAAACTCCGTTTTCGTCGAATATAGCAAAATAAGCGGCTCGCCCGAAACGATCGGCCACCAAGGCTTCCGAACCCTCTCCCTGAGCTGCAACAGCGTACATAAGAAGACCTCCTATTGATATCAAAATTCCTTATCATTGTAGCACAGAGACCTCTTTCGTCGAGTAGCAAACTCTAACATCTGTAAGGCTAAAAGAGGATCGGAACTATCGAATCCATCTCCATTCCGTCCGAATCGACGTGTATGGAGATGCCGGTTCTGAGGGGGAAGAACTTACCCTCCAGTGTAGCAGCCAGAGCCATCTGACCTCCGAAACCGGTGCAGTGGCCCGCTCCTACCCAGCTGGGAGATCTCTCGGCCAGAGCCTCGGCGGTCCACTCTATCCGTTCCGGCTCGGCCTCTATAAGATGAAGTCCTCCCACTATGCCACTCAGCGATTCGCCGGGGAAAAGAGCCGCTCCCATATCCAGTATGTTTATTATACCGGCGTGGGCACAGCCGGTGAGCACGGTCATCCCGCCGCCCTCAACCAGTGCATAGAGAGAGATATCGTCGTCCATACGATCGGGTACCGCCATGCCTCCTCTGGAGGTGCGCAGCCCCGTCGGTGGAAGCTCCACCTCGTTCAATCTGGGGACCTCTCCGGAAACGTAGAGCCCGGGGAATATCTCCATCGGATCGGACGTGAGGATCAGCTTGCCTCCGGAGGACTCTATACGCTCCGCAGAATCCTCCTCGGACATCCCTATGTTCCTCCACTCGGGATCGACGACGAAATGGGGTCTGAATATGTCGGGATGGGCGATCACGGGGATGCCGCTGGAGGAGGAGGCGGCCAGAAGCTGAGCTATTCCTCTAGTGTGATCGTAATGACAATGGGTCAGCACCACTGCATCCAGATCGTCCAGGTCTATCGACAGCTCCTCCATGTTGTTTACCAACGCCAGAGGGTTCTGACCTACGTCCACCAAGATCCTACGCACCACCCCGTCTCTCAAGGTCTCAACGTAAAGGGAAATTCCATGCTGTCCTAGAAAGGGCGATTCATACAGAACCGTATCCTCCGCCAGGATCGTTATCGACAGACTGTCCAGACGGGAGACGTTAGGATATTCCTTCGTGATCCTTTTAAAGGGAGAAGCCATCGGGCAACAGTCCTTCCACCGTCCACCGCAACTCGTCCGATCCGTCGCAGAAGGCACGAACCTCCGAGGACGGATCGAAGAACTCGGCCAGTACCTGACGACAGGCACCACAGGGAGAGTTGGCCTTCTCTCCCGGGGTAAATACCGCCAAGGCCACGAAGTCCCCTCTACGATATCCTGAGGCCACGGCGGAGAATACGGCGGTACGTTCGGCACAGTTGGTCAGTCCGAAAGAGGAGTTCTCCACGTTACAGCCGGACAGAATCTCCCCATCGGCCATCAATATGGCCGCACCCACGGGGAAACCGCTGTATGGGGACCAGGATTTAGTCGAGGCCTCGGAAGCCGCTTTCGCCAGACGGGGCCAGTCCACAGAGACGGGGCTCATCGTTCATCCCCTCCGACCACGTCGTCCACGATCCTGCCCAGGATATCGTCCTCAAGAGGATCTCCTCTGTCTCTCATGCTTATGGCTCTGTCCACTATCGCTCGAAGTTCCTTCATGGACACCGACCCCAATCGAGGGTAAGCCGATTGCTCAGCAAGCCAACGGTCGATGATCTCCCTCTGGAAACGCCAGTGTCGTCCCACCTTGTGGCCCGGGACCTTACCCTCCTGGCAGAGTTTATACATACTCGACTTGGAGATCTTAAGATATTTAGCCAGTTCCTCTATGGTCATTATCTCGCTCAAATAAGGACACCTCCTTGAAAGACGGCGCGTTCAATATACGACCGATTATAGCAATATCGACAGCAACAGACAAAAAAAGACTACCGAAAACAGAAAGAGGCACGACGGAGTAACGTCGCACCTCTTAAAAATTCTATCCTATCCTGAATTAATCGTAAAAAACTTTAACTCCCGGAGCTGCCTCAGGATCGTGGTAAAAAGCTCCGACGCCCTTGTCAACGACATCCTGATAGGAGGGGATACCGGAGATTACTACGGCTCTATCGGGGGTCGTCTGGTTGAAGACCTGGAGCATTGTCATAAAGGTCGTAACGTGACGGCCGACTCTTACGTCGATATGCCATCCGTTCTCGTCGATGGGAGCGTAGAGAAGCCTGTGCTCCCCGGCCTTCATGACGAAACGATCTTTACCGGTCATAAGCAGCTCCTCGTCGGTTATGCCTCTGATGCGGTCCAGCATGGGCTCCGCCACCTCGGCCAGCAGGGACATGGCCTGGCTGTGATCCCCGATCTCCCTGTGGGAGAGCCCGTGAAGAGCGGCAGGGGAAAACTCCATTCCGATAGGAACGGGAAATACACCGGAGGTCAACATCATGGAAGTCATGGCTGCCACTGCCTGTCCCTTTTCGTGGGTAACTATGGTGTTCTCCACGGGATACTCCAGCTCGGCCTCGTGATAGTCCATGGCCAAATCGACGTTCTCGTTACGGATCAGCTCCATCATAGCGAAGTTGGTCCGTTCTGTGATAAGCCCGTCAGGACGACCGGGCCAGGTCCTGTTGAGGTTCCTTATGTCCATGTAGGCCAGGTTCTGACCGCTGGGATAGTGGACGTAGACCTCGGGATCGGGCCAGGAGTCCAGTGCGTTGCTGCAACGATCCCCCATCCTCCAGGTTTTGGTACCCCAGGGGGTCTTGACGCTGTAAAAACGAGGATAGGCCTCGCCGTTTCTGGTGATCTGAGACGCGCTGGTGTTGGCTCTGGTGACCACTATGAGTCGCCCCTGCTCAACCACAGCGTTCTCTACGAACACCTGAGCGGCCATGTTGCTGGCAGGCTCCTCCGGATGGGTACCACCTATGAGAAAGGCAGTTCCCCCCGGAACCCCGCTGTCCAGGATATACACATTGCAATCGTTTACCGTATCGGCGACTACCGGGCTGAAATCGCCGAGTTTCTTTACCTCTGTGACCCCGGGCCCCGCAACGGTAGGCTCCTTGAAAAGACGATGCTCTCTGAACATGGACCCAGAGAGGGCCACCAGAGCACCGGCCGCTATAACGGCGGCAAGCTTGACTGTCTTCAAATTGCTCATTCCGTCCACTTCCCTTATTTAAGCCGAAGAATCCGGAGGACGAAGGGCATCATTATGATGCTGTAGAGAATCGCCTCCTGGGGACTCCTGGTCTTTACGAAATTTCTTATCACTGCCACCAGGAAAAACACGCTGATGGCGTAGTAAAGGGCCATCACGCCGTTGTTGAGGGTAACGAGACTCATCGATCTAACCTCCCAGGAAAGCCAGTTTCTTGCTGTATATCAAGAAGAGGGTACACAGCAAAGCTACGAAGAGGGACGGGACTATGCAGGCCTTTACAAAGTCGGCGAAGTATCTCCCCTTGTAATCCATCTCCATGACGGTAGCTCTTCCCACCACCGCTGTCGGAGGCAGACAGTCTCCCAGAGGCCACATGACTGCCCAGGCGGAGAGAGATACTATCGGGTCGAGTCCCTTCATGTTGAAGAGCATTATCAGAGGAACCCCTATCAGGGGCGCGACAGCGTACTGGACCAGCCCTTCGGAAAGGGGGAGAATTATCCACAGAGTCGCGAAAAGAACGGCCATGGGGAGGGTCACCACCGCCAGGGATATCAATCCTCTGGCTCCGCTGAGAGCCATCACCTGTATGAGCGATCCGACGACCACCATGATGCCGACCAGACCGAGAAGGTTCTTGACCGTATCGGTCGCTACGTCGAGAATCCTGAGCTTAACGGGGCTGAGGATTATCGTAACGGCGGCACAGATCATGAATATAAGGGGCAATCCCACGGTGGGGAAGGTGTAGGGCCATATCCTGCCAGCTAACACCAAGGCGACCAACGTCAGGAAGGGAAGAGCTGCCTTGAGCCAGTTCCATCCCTCGGGAGCCTCTGGCAGTTCGGAGAGAGCCTTTTCCGTGTCGACCGGTTCTCCCTTGCCGGCGAGATAGAAGGTGGAGAAAAGTGCTCCCGCCACCGATAGTATCAACAGAGGCTTGGCGAATCCCACGTAGGGCATGTTGGCACCGGCGGCGGCCATCATGGCCCACAGGTTGATCGGAGGTGCCGCAGCGCTCATGGCCGCCAGCATGAACACCAAGGCGACCCTTCTGGTCTCCGGAACTCCCATGGCGGCCAGGACAGATCCCACCAGGGCTCCGACGGTGAGGACCGTGGTAGCACCGGACCCCGTGATGGCGCCGGGGATTAGCATGACGACGGTCAGCAGAAGCAGACAGACGAAACGATGCCCGGCGAAAGAACGGACTATCTTGCGGACTATGAAAGCCACGCCTCCGGCCTCTTTGAAAAGGGCCATGAAGAATGTGGCGCTCATGAAGATAAGACATACGTCGTAGTAGGTAAAGGCACCTTCGACGACGTGGCGCAGGAGCTCCGTCACGGTAATGGCGGAACGGGGGTCCACCCCTTTGGGCAGGATCATGTGAGCCAGGGCTCCAAAAAGGGCGGCAAGGAACATCGAGAGCTCGGTGGTCACCTTCATCCTCTTCGCCAGAGCGAAGACGACCGCGATGACTATCAGGACTCCGATGGAGTGATGGAACATGGTCATTCTCGGCTACGTCCTTTCCTCTTCCAAAAATAAAGGGGCCCCTAAAGGCCCCGTACGGAGTCTCCTTTAATTCTTCAGACCCTGTCCGATTCCGAGAGCGTCCTTCACCTTGATAATCGGGATATTGTGCTCTTCGGCGTATTTGGTAAAGTAACCATCGCTGTCGCTGTCGACCGTTGCGAGAACTGCGTCGGCATTGGAGAGAACCGCGTCTATGGATGCCTGGTCGGACTGGTCGGTCCTACGGGCCATCCCCTCGACGTGGGCTCCTATGACCAACATGCCCTCGGCCTTGGCGGCCTCCATGAGCTCCTGGACTCGTGCGATCTCCTTGTCGACGTTGGTTCCGGCAGCACCCATGCCCTTCATGCTGGTACCACTGGTGACGATAAGGGTCTTGTATCCTTTGCCCTTAATGTCGGCGGCGGTAAGGTTATTGTTATGCTCCGCCTTGAATCCGGCCTGCATGCTGGACATCTTCACCATCACGGCACCTGGACTCTGTCCGCAGGTGGTGACTATCAGAGGATCTTCGATAACGGGTTTATCCGCAGCAAAGGCGACCGAGGCGAAAACGACGGTCAGAGCGACGAACAAAAAAGCTACAAACGTTTTTCTCATTGTCAACACAACCTCCCTAAATAATATCTCTTCGATATCAACGTTGTACATCGCTGTAAAGTATAGTGGACGGAGCGGAGAGCGCAAGAAAAAGTACACTTATGTCCTCTTTATTGCCTCATTTGGTTCAAATTGGCCATCTTCCCCGAACAAAATCAGGCAGTGAGGGGGGACGTCGGATCTAAGCGGGGACCGAGATCATCCGACGATCCCCGCGACGTTACCGAGTATCAGTCCTTGAAATCCTCGCCGAAACCGACGGCCTCAAGCCACCAAGTGGGGTACCCCACGGACTGCTGTTTTCCCTCGGGGGTCATGATGTAGCCGTCCTGGTACTTTCCGACCAGCTTCCAAGCAAGGCCCCACATGGCGTTCTGGACCTTCTCCATGTTGCCGTAGGTGTAATCGGTGAGGTAGGCGACGGCCTTCTTGGGATCCTTCTTGTAGAGGTCGACGGCTTCCTTCTCTACGGCGTTCTGCTGCATGAAGAACTCTTTCTCCCACTTCTGCTGTTCGGCGTTGACGTCCTTGATCATAGAATCCCAGCGAAGCTGAGCCCAGTTGTTGACGAAGTTGAACGCCCACCAGGCGGAGTTGGGGTCGAACTCGTGGCGTTTGCCCTCGCTCCATCCGGCGGGAACCTTGGTCACGCCGCAGTAGAGAGGCACGTATATCGTGGTGTCAGGAGCGTCCTGTCCGAACCACAGCACTCCACCGACGGGATCGGGAAGCCACTCGCGGCTCTGGGACACGAAGCTGTAGGAACAGCGGAACATGGAGATGGCTCTGGGCCAGTCCTTGTCCTTTTTGCCCTCGGGACGGACGTCCTTGGGGGTGGGCCAACGATGGGGGTTGCCGAAGGGGCCAGCGGCCATACCCTTGGTGAGATCGTACTCGGTTCCCTCGAGATGGTCTCTGTAAATGGCCATGATATCCTTAACCGCAACCTTCTTGTCGGGCTTCGCGGAGAAGGGGTAATGACTCTTCTGGGAGGTCAACTCGAAATTCTTCGAGGGAGCCAGAAGGTTGAAGCCCCTCCACTCGCGGATCGACTGATAATGGCCTGATCCGTAGGGGTTGGGGTTGTAGGCCTCGGAGAAATTGAAGGGAGAGCCGGGCTTCCACCAACCCATCTCCTTGGCCAGGTCGGTGACGTTGGAGGAATACATGAAGTTATCCTTATCCTCGAAGTCGATGACGCCGATACGGGAGCGGTTGGCACAGACGACCACGTGATCGTCCGGAACCCTGCGAGCGGCCCAGATGGCACCGGGTTTGCCGCTGTCCTTGTTCCAGAGCATTCCGGGACCGCAGATGTCGAACACCCAGAGCTCCTTGGTGTCGGCGATGATAAGGGTCTCTCCGCCGTCACCGTAGCCGTATTCCTCGGCCAGCTCGCCCATGACCTTGATCGCCTCTCTGGCGGTCTTGGCCCTCTGAAGTCCGAAGATCTCGAGGGTCTCGATCCAGAAGGCGCCGTCCTTGGCGTAAAGCTCGTCACGGCCGCTCCAGGTATCCTCGCCGAAAACGAGCTGATGCTCGTTCATGAAAGGATAGCCTATGTGAAAATAGGTATAGGTCTTCTCGACCTGGGGAATGTCCAGGACCTTCTTGAGAGGCCTGGTGGGCTGGGTCCCGTGACAGACGTCCTGATAGACCGGGGTGGTTGCTCCGGCCTCGAAGGTCTGTCCAGGGATTATCTGAATCCTGTTGTCGTACCATCCGTCGCAAGTATGGCTGACCATAACTGAACCGTCCACGGTGGCGTTACGACCTGCTCCGATAGGAGTACAGGCCAAGGCCGCGGAAGCCATAAAGGTACCGGCCAAACCAAGAAGCAGGCTTTTTACCAAAGCTTTCTTCATAAAAAAAACACCCTCCTCGCACACTACATACCGATATGTCTCCGGTACGTCTCGATCTCGACACCCCTCCGCACCGTCCAAAATAGGATGCCATTGGACCTATCGATCATTGTAAGGGAAAGCTGCGAGGAAGGACAGAATAATAAAAATTTATGGCCGAAATTGTACTATTTTGTTCATGGAAAAAATGCCCCCTGGATACATCTATCGGGTGAGCTCATACTTGTTTATAGGCCTGCCTACCTCCTGGTACTCCCTCTCCATCACGGCCTTATCGGAGGCGACCAGATACTCGAGATATCTTCTGGCCGTTATCCTGGAGACCCCTATGGCCTCGGCGGTCTCGACAGACGAAAGGGGCTTGTCAACCTTGGTCAGCAGAGCTTCCACCTTTTCCAGGACATTGGGATTCAACCCCTTGGGCAGCACGGTCTGCACGTTTTTCTTATTTCGCGCCAACAGAAGATTGTCTATGTCCTGCTGGTCCACCTGGTTGGGCCCCTCTGTCAATCGATGGACCACCTGGCAAAAGGCCTGAAGGGCCGCCTTCATCCTATCGAAGGCGAAGGGCTTGACTATATAGTCGAAAGCGCCGGCCTGAAGGGTTTTGTTCACCGTAGCCTTGTCCCTGGAAGCGGAGATTATGATGACATCCACGTTGCTGCCGCTTTCCCTTATCCTCTCAAGCGTCCCCAGACCATCCAATCCGGGAAGAAATATATCTAGTATGACAAGACGGACCGGCCTTTTTCGAAGAAAATCCAAGGCCTTCAGCCCGTTGTCCACCATGCCGACCACACGGAACCCCTCCACCGAATTGACGTAATTCTGATGTATATCCGCTACCATAGGATCGTCCTCTACTACCAGGACATCTATATAATCCATGTTCAGATACCTCCGTTAGGTAATGTCACCATAAACTCTGTGAATCCTCCCGAAACATAATCTATCGAGAGATCACCGCCCATGGCGTCCACCAGTTTTTTGACGTTGTAGAGTCCGAACCCGGAGGGACGGCTCTTGGTCTTGGTGGAGAAACCCTTGTCGAACATACGGGACTCTATCTCGTGAGTGAGGGTCCCCCCGTTGTCCTCGACGCTTATCATAATCTGGTTAGACTCGTCGAATATGGCGAAGTCGATTCTGGGATTCTCTACTCCCGAGGAAAGCACCGCCTCCATGCCGTTCTCCAGCAGGTTGCCTATTATCACCACCATGGCCTGGTCGCTTATGCCGACACATTCGCCGCAGTAGCTGTCCGGATCTATACGTATCTCTATGCCCAACTCTCGACATCTCCCTACTTTCCCGATGACTATCCCTCCGACGGCAGGGTTTTTTATATTCTCCGAGATGAAGGACGTGGTGGAGCTTTCCGGGTTCGCCTCGGACGTTATGAACTCGATGGCCTTTTCATGCCTTCCCATCTGGATCAGTCCCGCTATGGCCTGCAGCTTGTTCTGAAATTCGTGGTTCTGCACCCTCAGGGACTCCACGTACATCCTGACGCCGGTTATCTCCTCCGCCAAGGCGTGCATCTCCGTCATATCCCTGAAAGTGGCTATAGCTCCGTATACCACGCCTCTGTAGACCACGGGAGCCTTGTTGCCTATCACTAAAGTTCCCCTAAGGTTCTGCTCTAAATCGAAAACTGGCTCCCCGGTGTCCAATACCTTGACCAGATCGACATCGGGGACAGCCTCTTCTGCCGGTTTTCCCACCACATCCAGGCCGACGGCCAACAGTTCCTGAGCGACCTTGTTGATCATGGACACCCTGCCGTCTTTGTCCACAGCTACTATCCCGTCTCTTATAAAGTCCAGGATCTTCTCCCTCTCGCCGGAAATCCGAACGACCTCTCGCTTGAGCATGACGTTCCAACCGACTATCGTGGCCAGTATAGCCAGAAAGAGGCCGCCTATCTTCATCAGAGTGTCCCTATCGACGATAGGTCCGTCGTAACCTCCGAACCATTTGCCCACGAGCCTTCGATAGGATCCGTTTTGTCTGAGGGTCTCGAAGGCCTTGCCCAGCCTTATGGCGAGTTCCGAGTCACCTCTGGTCACGACCATGCCCTTCTCCAATGTGAACACCGGAGGGGATATATACTCCAGATTACGGACCCCCATCTCCTTCCAAAGATAAAGTCCCTGATAGGTTCCCACCAGAGCTCCGGGATAAAGACCGGACGAAACCATTCTAACAGCCTCGTCCAGGGTCTTTACCGACACTATCCTAGAAGTGAGCCCACCGGAGGTCAGAAACGCCAGTCCGGCACCGTCCTTCTCGACAACCAAAGGCTTTTCCCTGAGATCTCTTATGGATTCCACCCCTCCCTCTTTCCGGACGAGGCAAGAGTAGGGTTCTTCCGCTATGGGGAAGGAGAAACATATATCCCAAGCATCCTTGCCCGAGATACCCTGTATCGGCAATTTCAAGGGATTGGTCCCACCTAGTTCCGATGGATCAACGTTGTATACCTGCATATAGGAAAAGGGCTCCACGTCCCTGGGGACAGGATGAGGTGTTCCCAACACGACGTCTATACGGCTTCTGTACATCGATTGGCGAAGTCCCTCCCAGCTCCCGATCCTAAGGCTGATCCTCATGTTCTCCACTGAGGCGATCTCCTTCATGAGGTCGACGAAGAATCCGGAAGGCAGATCACCCTCCTCCACCAAAAAGGGCGGATCGGCGGGAAGGCAGAGGACGTGTACGGTCCTTCCGACCCCTTCTATCAAAATCGGCTCCTCGAATGAAAAAACCGCGGAAGTCCAGGACAGCCAGAGAATCGATGCCAAAATCGGCAAGAGCCTCGTCATCACCAGAATTTATTTCCGTTGTACTTGGCTATGAGCTCGCGACACAGCCTCCAGTAACCGTCTCGAACTCCCTCCATCCTGTCGACTGTAAGTTCCGTCAAATAAATTGAACACCTTTCCGGCGACCGCTCGTAAAGCTCCACGGCCTCTTTGTCGACGAGGAGAAGAGACCCCATGAAACTCTTCTCCAAAGGATTTCTGAACAAAACCAGGTCTTTCATCGCCCTCTGATATCTTCTGTTCACAAGATCGCTGGCCAGACTGACACACCACCGAGCAGAGGCGGGATCGAAGAAATCGGCCTCGAAAGTACGCCAGCTATCGGCGGTATCGGTCACCCCGGCGTATATGGGAACGTAGCAGGAGAAAAGAGGCAACCCCATGCCGAACCACATAATTCCCCCGACGGGATCGGGCAACCAGTTTCTGTTCTGAGCGACAAAGCTATAGGAAGTCCTGGCAGCTATAGGCCTGGAATAGGGTATATTCAACAAAGACCTAGTAGCCCTGTCCGGCACCGGGGTGGCCAACTCGCTCTTCACGAGCTCCCCGTTTACCCCGGGGACGAGCCAGGCCTGGTTGTCCTCCATGGAAAAAGGAGTGTCCTGCAACCTGGAACGGAAGATATCGAATACATCCGATACCGAGACCGGGCTCTCAGGCTTAAAGGAAAAAGGATACGATCGAAGCTCACCGTATGGATCCCAACGAATCGATGGAGCCAAATCAGAATAGATGCAAAAAAGCCGACTCCTCACCCACATAGAGGACGGGGACCACGGCCCGTAACCGGGGGAGTATATCTCCGTCCAGTTGAAGGGGGCGTTCGATGCGGGATCGTACCAGCCGTTGCTCACCGCCGGATCCATGTAGTTTTCGGAGACCATGAAATGTTCGCCGTCGTCGGGGTCGACCACGCCTATCCTGCTGGCGTTGGCTATGACAGCCACGTGGTCGTCCGGCACTCTCCTGGCCGCCCAAATGGCTCCTGGACGACCGGAATCGGGGCTCCAGTCGTATCCGACGCTCATTATCTCCAGTATCCATATCTCGTCGGTGTCCGCTATGGCAAGGGACTCTCCCTCGTAGGCACAGGACCCCAGGAAACCGTACCTCTCGGCCATCTCGCCTATAAGCCTTATGGCGTCTCGAGCGGTCCTCGTTCTCTGAAGAGCCAGTATGGACAGCTGTTCCACCGTCATTATGGATTTTGTGTCGGGATAGAAGGCCTTGAGCTCGTCCTTCTGTCCTATGGTGGACTCCGCTATGGCTAGTTGGTGTTCGTTGTAGCTGGAGTAACCGGTCCTGAAGTATCCGTATGTCTCCTCAACCTCGGGAATCTCGGCTATCTTGACCGGCTTTCTATCGTCCTCCCCTAAAAGGTTCAGATATATCGGCGTAGATTCACCCGAGCCGTGTTTCTTTCCCGGAACGTATCTGATGTTGGAATCGTACCATCCGTCGGCGGTCTGAGAGGCTATCACTGAACCGTCCACGGTAGCACCCTTTCCGGCGACCACGACGGTACATCCGAAAGCAGCGTAATTACAGACTAAAGACAGCCAGACCACCATTGCGATCTTGCAATATCTCATCGTCACTCCTCCTTTCCCCCTGCATACCCTTATGATACCATCCAGTTTTACAAGGTTCATTGGTCCTCGTTTTGAATATGCGATAAAATAGGTCCGTCACGACCTGCCCTTCATGAGGCGGGACATCGAAGGGAGAGAAAGTTTATGGATATGCCTGTTCTAAAGATCGGCGGACACAGCCCTCGCCATCCTCTGATACAGGGGGGCATGGGGGTGCTCGTGTCCGGCCCGAAACTGGCTGGTGCGGTTGCCCGATCGGGGGCCATCGGTACCATAGCATCGGTAGGGCTTGCGGCGGCTCACCCCGACTTCACCGGACGTAACTACTTTGAGATCAACCAAAAAGCCATCAAGGAATACCTGGCGGAAGCAAGGGAGATAGCCGGCCCCGACGGTATACTCGCGGTAAACTGCATGGTGGCTTTGACTGACTACGAACTTCACGTAAAGGCGGCCTGCGAGGGAGGAGCTCAGATAATAATCTCCGGAGCCGGACTCCCTCTGAAGCTACCAGAGTATACCAAAGACTACCCCGATGTAGCACTGGTCCCCATAGTCAGTTCCGCCAAGGCAGCCCAACTGATAATGAGAAGGTGGAAGAAAACCTGCGGCAGGATCCCCGACGGATTCGTAGTGGAGACCCCGCTATATGCGGGAGGGCATCTCGGAGCCAGAGACGAGGCGATGGTAAAAGATCCGTCTTTGTCCCTTGAGGTAGTAGTCCCGGAGCTGGTGTCTTTCCTGGAAAAAGAGGGGCTGGACATACCTGTTATAGCTGCAGGGGGCATATGGGATAGAGAGGACATCCTAAAGGCGTTCGATCTGGGAGCCAAGGGAGTACAGATGGGAACCAAGTTCGCAGCCACTGAAGAAGGAGATGCCGATATAAGGTTCAAGCAGGCCTACGTGGACGCAACGGAAGACGACGTGGTGCTGATACACAGCCCGGCAGGACTTCCTGGCAGAGCGCTTAGGTCTCCTATGGTGGACCGATATCTGAAGGGCGATGTCGAGAGCAAACCCTGTATGGCCAACTGTCTGACCCACTGTAAATATCGCAAGACAAAGGAGACCTTCTGCATAGCCCAAGCCTTGGTCGACGCCTACAGAGGAGACTGGGAGCACGGACTTTTCTTCTGTGGGAGCAACGTCACGAAGGTAAACAGCATTGAGAAGGTCGAGGACGTGATCCAATCGCTTTTCCCAGAATAGGCATAGTCAAACCCAGAAAAAAGAGGGTTCCGAGATGAAATCGATCTCGGAACCCTCTTTTTTCTGGTTCAACCTTCAACCAACATGTCCTCCAGTCCACCTCCGGGAGTCACCATGGGAAAGACCTTGAAGTCGTCGCTGATGGGACATTCTATAAGACTCGGGCCGGGATATCCGAAGGCTCTGTCAAGACAGACATCCAGATCCTTCCTTGAGAAAACCCTAAATCCCTGGGCCCCGTAAGCCCTGGCTAGGGCTACGAAGTCACAGACCGGCGTCTCCACAGTAGCGCTGTACCTCTCATCCCAGAAAAGCTCCTGCCATTGGCGGACCATTCCCAGGGAACCGTTGTTGAACAGAATTATCTTGACCGGTAACTCCATGCGAACGGCGGTCTCCATCTCCTGAGAGTTCATTAAAAAACTCCCATCTCCGGAGAGACAGACCACCGGTCTTCCCGGTTTGGCCATGGAGGCCCCTATGGCGGCGGGCAACCCAAATCCCATGGTGCCCTGGCCACCGGAGGACAGGAAGGTCCTCGGCTTCAGGGACTTCCAGAAGAGGGCTCCCCACATCTGATGCTGTCCGACATCGGTGGTCACTACGTCCTCCGGGGAAAGTCTCTCGCGAACCGTATCCATTATGTCTTCGGGAGAAAGAACTCCGTCCGGGCTAACTTCCTTCGAGACTAGAGATTCCCATCGAGAGGCCCATTCCTCAAAAGAATGTTCGGGAGGCTGATCGTTTAATATCTCTAGCCCTCTCTTGAGATCGGACAGAACGGCCAGATCGACCGGGACGTTCTTCCCTATCTCCGCTCTGTCCAGATCCACATGGACTACAGAGGCATCCTTTGCGAAACTGGATACCCTTGCGGTGGTCCTGTCTCCGAGCCGACAGCCCAACACCAGCACCAGATCGGACCGAGACAGGGCCCTGTTGGCCCTTACCGTTCCGTGCATTCCCGCCATGCCCAGGGAGAGACGATGATCTTCCGGAAAAGCCCCTTTGCCCATCAGGCTGGTGGCCACAGGGATGGATCGAGAGGAGGCGAAGCGAAATAACTCGTCGGAGGCTCCGGAGAGGATCGCCCCTCCTCCGGCCAATATGACCGGCCGCTTCGATTCGTCCAACAGACCCATGATAGAAAGGACCACCGAAGCCCCGTCCTGATCGAAGCTCTCCCCGGGGAAGGTCCTCTCGACTACCTGTTGTTCTCCATCGATAACGACCTGACGTTGAACGTCAACCGGGAGATCGACCAGGACCGGTCCGGGACGACCGGAGGAGGCGAGTCGAAAAGCGGATCGAACGGTGGAAGCCAATTCCTCCACCCTCTCGACGGAGAAGCTGTGCTTGACCATGGACAGCGAGGCTCCATAGAGGTCTGCCTCCTGAAAAGCATCGCTACCCTTGAGTTTCCCCGCCACCTGCCCGGTCAACACGACGATGGGAACAGAGTCCGCCTGGGAATCGGCCAGAGCCGTCAAGGTATTCAAGGCTCCCGGCCCCGAGGTGGCTATACATAGACCGACCTTGCCGGAGGCCCTGGCGTAACCGGCCGCTGCGAAACAAGCCCCCTGTTCGTGTCGGAACAAGACGTGCTTTATCGACGACCCATAGAGGGAATCGTACAGAGGTATAACTGTTCCCCCGGGAACTCCGAAGGCCACGTCAATGCCACAGCTCTCGAGGGTCTTTATCAATATATCCGCTCCGGTGAAGGACGACTTCATCTCTCGATCCCCTCCTGGGTAAAATACCGTCTCGGGCCCTATCTAGGGGCCTTTTTAGCCTCCAGCCAGGGCATCATATCCCTGAGATCGGCTCCTACCTGCTCCAGCTGCTGCGAGACCTCTCTCCTCCTCCAGGCCTTCATCCTCGGACGACCGGTCTGATTTTCCAGGATCCAGTCCTTTGCGAAGCTACCGTCCTGGACCTCTCTGAGCAGCTCCTTCATAGCCGTTCTAGACTCCGATCCGATCACCCTGGGACCGGCCACCATGTCTCCGTACTCGGCGGTGTCGCTTATGGAGTATCTCATCCAGGAAAGACCTCCCTCGTATATGAGATCGACTATGAGTTTCATCTCGTTAAGACACTCGAAGTAGGCTATTTCCGGCTGATATCCCGCCTCCACCAGGGTCTCGAAACCGGCCTTCATCAGTTCCGTAACGCCTCCGCAGAGCACCGCCTGCTCCCCAAAGAGGTCCGTCTCCGTCTCCTCCTCGAAGGTGGTCTCGATAACCCCGGCCCTTCCGCAACCTATGGCGGACGCGTAGGCCAGTCCCAGATCCTTGGCGGATCCCGTGGCATCGTTGTAGACGGCCAGCAATCCCGGAGTTCCCTTCCCCTGGGTATACAGACGCCTCACTATGTGCCCCGGACTCTTTGGAGCCACCATGAAGACATCCACGTCCTCCGGTGGCTCTATCTGGTGATAGTGAACGGCGAACCCGTGGGCAAATGCCAAGGCCATGCCGGACTTCAGGTTGGGGGCTATCGATTCTCTATAGACCGATGGCTGGACCGTATCGGGCATCAGTACCATGACGAGATCGGCCTTGGCAACCGACTGGGCCACGGAGAGCACCTCGAAACCGTCCTCCCTGGCCACCCCGGCGGAGCGGCTGCCTTCGTGAAGCCCCACGACCACAGAGACCCCGCTGTCCCTGAGATTCTGGGCATGAGCGTGCCCCTGGCTGCCGTAACCCAACACCGCCACCGTCTTGCCCTCCAGCTTTGCCGATACCGCATCTCCGTCGTAGTAGACCTTTGCCATAACCTTAAGCACTCCTTCGCTCTCTCTCGAAATCGGAGGCTCCCTCGAAGAGAACAACCTCCACCGTCTCCATCAACCGCCGAAGCTGCAGGATCATACGATCGCACCTCTCCTGCCCTTCGGCCACCTCCAGACGACACCAACAAAGCCCGTCGTCTCTGCCTCTCTCGGCGGAGAAGCTGATGAGATCGTAGCCTCTTCTCAGCACCATCGAAGCTATCCTCACCATGGTTCCGGGCTCGTCCTGGGCGAGAACCCCTATCCTCCGATACAAAGCACTCCCTCCTTTTCGACCATAAAAAAAGGCCGGGATCCTCTACGAGGATCCCGGCCTGGCGTCGCGGTCGGACTATACGCCGACAGTCACTCCAGGAAGGACCCCGCAGCTGATAACGACGACTATAATAATGACAAATAGATTAAGGGTTGCCGTTGCTTTCATAGCGAGCTCCTTTCCCGGTCCAGAACCGGCGGGTATTGGCGGAAATGATACGAGCGAAAGAGTTTTTTGTCAACCCCTACTTCTCCGATTCTTCCGAAATCAACTTTTTCAGTTCGTTAAGCTTCAATCCGATCTCCAGATAGCTGGTCTCCATTTCCTGAAAGGACTTCATATCCTCCAGGTAAGGACCCTTTCGGTACTTCCTGTCCTTTTTGTGTCTCTCCAGCTTCACGCACAGGTCCCTGAAGGACCCCATCGCTTTCGACATTGCCCTGGAGTAAGCCCTCAAGACCATCAGAAAACGGCCCTCCTCAGACTCTTCCGAAGGAGACAGCCCCTTTATCCCGACCCGGACCTTCTCCAGTCTGTCGAGAAGAGGAACGACCGCCTCGGAAGCCTCGAGAGGATCCGGTCTGAAAAGTCCGAGGGCTTTCTTGAGAGAGAACTTGAAGATCCGATTTTGTATCGAAAGATACTCCCTGAGTACCGAGTTGACCTCCAGAGCGAGATCTGCGACCTCCCCTGTCATCACGATTCGGAGCATCTCCTCTCGGCGGAAGCCACCACGTTGCCCAAAAGCATGGCGATGGTCAAAGGCCCTACGCCGCCGGGAACGGGAGAGATAGCTCCCGCAACGGAGGCGACCGAATCGTAATCGACGTCGCCGACGATACCGTCCTCTGTGCTGTTTATACCGACGTCGACAACGACCGCACCGGGTTTTATCATTTCGCCTTTGATCATTTTAGGACGGCCCACCGCAGCCACAACGATATCGGCGGAGCGCAGGACCTCCGTAAGGTTCGCGGTCCTGCTGTGACAGTAGGTGACAGTGGCGTTTTTTTCCAGAAGCATCATTCCTACAGGCTTGCCCACTATGTTGCTTCGTCCGACTACCACGGCGTGCTTGCCCTCGAACTCCACGTCGTAGCTCTCCATGAGATACATCGCCCCCTGAGGGGTACAGGGCCGGAGGGACGGTAGGCCGGACATCAACCGTCCCAGATTGGCAGGGTTGGAGCCATCCACGTCCTTATCGGGATCTATAGCGGCCTGGATTCTCTCGTTGGATATATGGCCGGGAAGGGGCATCTCCACCAGAATACCGTTAACTCCGTCATCTCGATTAAGTTCCTCAACGAGATCGAGAAGTTCCTCTTCCGAGGTCTCTCCGGGAAGCTGACGAAAGTCGAAGGAAATCCCTACGGATTCGCAGTTCTTCTTTTTCTGACCGGCGTACACCTTGGACGCAGGATCGTCTCCCACCAGCACCACCGCCAGAGAGGGAACTATCCCTTTTTTACCTAGCTCCAGGACCTTCGCCGCTATAGTCTCCTTGGCTTTCTTGGATACGGCTCTACCGTCCATCACGATATTATTCAAGTCACGACCTCCCTATCGTCATGAAATTACGATCTATCCGTTATTCTATCTCAAAAGGACCGAAACGACAGGGAAGTCGCCGAAGAATGCGGTTAAATAAGTCCTTTTTCCTCCAGATACTCCCTCGCCACCACGTCGGCGGGAAGCCCCACGGCGTCGACCTTATAGTTCAACTCCTGCATGATCTCGTTGTCCAGCTCCGATATGGGGGCCAGTATCTCCACCACGTCGGGATTGACATCGAGAAACTCCTTCCTAACGGTCACGCACAGGTTATAGGCAGGGAAAAATTTCTTGTCGTCCTCGAGGACCAGAAGGTCGAATTTAACCAGCTTCCCGTCGGTAGGATAGGCCATGGCTACGTCTATCTGTCCCCTATTGATGGCCTCGAAAGTCAGACCTATGTCCATCAGCTTTCTCTGCCCCGTGGTCAGCTCGATTCCGTAGGTCTCGATTATCCCGGGAATACCGTCGGGACGTTCGTTAAACTCAGAGCCTATACCGAACACGACCTCCTCAGGATGAGAGTTGTTGTACTCGGTAAGCTCCGAGATGGATGTGCCCAACTTCTCCGCATCGCCCTTCCTTATGGCCAGTGCGAAGGTATTGTTGATCTTGGAACGGTCAAGCCACACGATGCCGTTTCGCTCCAGGTCCTCGGCCTTAACCTTCTCGTAAAGCTCCTTGGGGTCTCCCACCTTTTCATCGTGTTTTAGGTAAAGAGGCCAGGCGGTTCCGGTATACTCGGCGTAGATATCGATCTGACCGGAGGTAAGAGCCGTCCTGGTGATGGAGCTTCCTGTTCCCATCTTCTTCGATACGTCGTAGCCCCCGTTCTCCAGGAGAAGTGCCATCATCTCACCTACCACGTACTGCTCGGTGAAGTTCTTTGCCCCTACCGTGACCTCTTTGGCAGAAACAGAAGATGCCCCGATAGTCAGGAGCAGACTAAAAATCCCTAACGCTAAAACCTTTGACGCTGACTTACTTAAAAAATTCATGTTTACCTCCTAAGCGTTATCTTCCCTGGGACAATCCCTTGGGAACAACTTTTTTCTCTACGGACGCGAATATGAAATCGACGACCAGGGCCAAGATGGCAGAGAGCCCGGCTCCCACCAGGATGGCACCGTTATTTTGCATCTTCAAACCGGTGAAGATAATATCTCCTAACCCTCCGCCTCCTATGACCGCCGCCACTGTGGCAGTCCCTATGTTTATGGTGGCGGCGCTTCTCACCCCGGACATGATTACCTCAGAGGCCAAAGGCAGCTTGACCTTCAGGAGAATCTGGCCTCTGGTCATGCCGATCCCCCTAGCCGCCTCCACGACCTCGCCGGGAACCCCCAGAAGTCCGGACACCACGTTGAAGACAACAGGGACGAGACAGTAGATTACAAGGGCAAGGATAGCTGGAGCCTTTCCTATCCCGACGAAGAGGAAGGAAAAGGCCACTACCGCGATGGAGGGGGTAGCCTGAGAGGCACCCAGAATCGTAAGAAGGGAACGCCCAAACCCCTTACCGCCACCGGTGGCTATGAAGATACCCAACAGCAAACCCAGGATTATTGATATAGCCATGGAGGAAAGAAACAGTGTGATATGGGAAGAGAAAGCTATCCATATCTGTTCTCCGTGACCGGCAATGTAGGAGATCACCTACGATCACCCTCTACCTGGGAAAACACGTCGGAGAGATGGATGACTCCCAACAGTTTTCCGATTCGATCCACCACCGGAAGCTGCCTAGCTCCGACCTCCAGCATCCTCGACAGGGAGTCGGTGACGCTGGTGTTCCTCTCCACTCTGGCACATTTCTCCTCGTAGTCTATGGAGATACGTCCTTTTTTATTCCCCTTGTCCAGGACATATCTGCCCAACAGGATTCCACCGTCATCTATCAGATAGGCGGTGTTAATCACCTCTCCTTCAAGACGTTTCATCAGAGCCTCCCTAGTCTGAGAGACAGTATCCTCTCTGACGATGGAGAAATACCCCCTGTCCGTGACGAATTCCTTGGCCCTCCTGAGAGACAAGGCCTTGAGGGTCCTGTCGTGCCCAAGTAGGCTCTCGACGAACTCGTCAGAGGGGTTGTCCAGTATCTCCGAGACCGAATCGTGCTGGACGACCGCTCCGTCCTTCATGACCACAACACTATCGCCCATCTTGATGGCCTCGTTTATATCGTGGGTTACGAAGACTATGGTCTTTCCTATCTCTTCCTGAACCTCCAGAAAAGAGTCCTGGATGGTAGTCCTGTTTATCGGATCTATCGCTCCAAAGGGCTCGTCCATCAAAAGCACCTCCGGGTCCGCCCCTAAAGCTCTGGCCAAACCGACCCTCTGTTGCTCTCCTCCGGAGAGCTGAAGGGGATACTTTTCGGCATAGCTTCCGTCCAAAGTCACAAGATCTAGCAGCTCGTAGACCCGCTTGGAGATTTTCTCTTCCTTCCACCCCAAAAGCCTGGGTACGGTGGCGACGTTGTCAAACACCGTATAGTGAGGAAAAAGGCCGACGTGCTGTATAACGTACCCTATGGACCTCCTCAGATCCACCGGGTTCATATCGGTAACGTCCTCTCCGCCTATCATGATCCTTCCGCCCGACGGTTCTATCAGACGGTTGATCATCTTAAGGGTCGTCGTCTTTCCACATCCGGAAGGCCCTATGAGCATGGTTATCTTGCCCTTCTCTATCGAGACGTTCAGGGAGTCTACCGCGACCTGATCGTCAAATTTTTTGGTTACGTCTATGAGATCTATCAACTATTTCAGCTCCTAATCTTCTGGCGATAAGCCCTTGGGGGTTACGATCGTCTCGAAACGCAGCAAAAGCCAGTTTGCCAATATCCCCAAGAGAGCAACCGACAGAGCTCCGGCTCCCACCATCATTATGTTCGACCGGGCTATCCCAGAAAAGATAAAACCACCCAACCCGCCGGCTCCCACCAGAGAGGCAAAGGCGGCCACGCTGATCCCCATGACCACGGCGAGACGGACCCCGGCCATTATCACCGGCAGGGCCAGAGGTATACGGACCTTCCAGAGAACCTGCATCCTTGAAAGACCGATTCCCGTGGCGGCTTCGATGATCGCCGGAGACACTCCGTTCAAGGCGGTATAGGTGTTCCTCGTTATGGGAAGAAGGGAATAGATGGAGATAGCCAAGACGGCTGGAACGACTCCAAGCCCCATCTTGACGGAGGCCAAAAGGGCCACCATTATTCCGAAAAGCGCCAAGCTGGGTATGGTCATCAAGATACTGGAACCGTATATGACCAAACGGGCTATTCTGGGACGAGAGGATATCCATATCCCCAGAGGAAGACTGATGCAGATCGCGATGGGAACGCTTATTCCGACTATGAGGAGATGTTGAAGAAGAGCCTCCAGAAGCTTTACGTGATAGTACTTTAAAAACATCGATAACGATATAGTACACTCACTCCTTTCCGTCGACAAAAAGATCCGACACATATAAAATAACACTAATAGCCGAACCGGACAACATAAAACGCCATGAAGAGACATATCCGCAACACAAAACACGCATACAGAAAGAGGAGAACATCAAATATGACTAAGAAAAGATACATGACACCGGAAGAGGCCGCGACGGCCAGAGGGGTGACTCCGGCGACCATTAGAAAATGGCTCAGGGAAGGATATATCGACGGAATAAAGATGGGGAGACTGTGGAGAGTCGTGGAGGACGGCGACGTCGAGATAGAGAAACTGGACAAGAAAACGGAGGCTCTACTGAGAGGCTCTCTCGAGAAACTGCAGGAATCGATGAACCGGATAACAGAGCTGATCGGATCAGGCGGCAACATCCAGCTGATAAGGGCATTGTGCACCGTTCTTCCCCAGCTAGAGGACGCCTCGGATAAGATCGTAGCTCTCTCCGAAATGGCATCGCGAGAAAAAATATGAAAAAATGGATCGACGGCCTCAGCTTGACGGCCGTCGATCTTATATGTTCAAACCATGTAACGGTTAAACCGGATCGGGAGCTCCTACCCCCGATTTTTCCATATGGACATCCACCTGAGGGAACGGTATCTCTATTCCCTCCTTCTCGAATATCTCCTGGATCCTGTAACGCATATCGCTGGCCACACCGGTCGGGAAACCATTTTTGACATCGACCCAGAAATACAGTATGAAATTCATCGAACTGTCTGCATATTCCGAAAAAAGAACGAAGGGCTTCGGATCGGGAAGCACAGTCTGATGATCCCTGGCCAGTCCCAACAGGATCTCCTCGACCTTTCTGGCAGGAGTGCCGTAGGCCACACCGATTTCCAGCTTCCCCCTTATGATCTTGTCCGATAAGGTCCAGTTGGTTATGCGGTTATCCAGAAAATAGCTGTTCGGAACCAGAACGTCGTAGTTATCGAAGGTCCTGATCTTGGTGGAACGGGAGTCGATCTCCAACACAGTAGCGGTGATATCGTCCACCTGGACTATATCGTTGATCTTGAACGGCTGCTGGACCATGAGTATAAACCCGCTGATCAGGTTGTTGAACAGATTCTGGGCTCCGAAACCGATACCGATGGCTACGGCACCACCGAGAAACGCAAAGGCAGTGAGAGGCACGTTGACGACCTTGAGGGCAATGAGGAAACTTCCGCATATCAAGACATAGTAGATAAGCCTTTCTATGGCATGAACCCCTGTGACGTCGACTCTTTTAGAGTGAACCAGCAGCCACTTACGGATGAACTTGGCTATCCTTCTGCTGGCCATAAGACCGAAGGACAACACCACCAGAGCTATCACGAACTCCCTCAGCCTGACGGCGTAGCCCCCCATATGCCATAGCTCGGTGTTCAAGATCTCGGCCGTCCTGGCACGCCACATGGAGGATACCTTCTCCGTTATGGCGACCTCCTTTATGTGGCTCTTGATCTCCTCCAACAGCCTCCTGTTCATGGTATCCAATGTTATAAGGGATACCATGTAATTCATGTTTTGTGACATTATATCGTCCAGAATCTTGGACCTTTTCTTTAGAGAGGCTACGGCAACCTTATCCTTGGCTTGATCAAGCTCACCGCTCAGGGCTATCGACCTAGCGTGAAGGGCGGCCTGATACTTCTGTTGCGAGATGAGGACATCCTCGAAACGTCCGACCTTTTGCTCTACCTCGTCCCTCTGCTTCAGCAGAACATCCGCACCGATGCCTCCGGGCTTCAAAAGATCGTACCGGTCCATCCATATATCCTTCATCTCGTTGAGAAAGCCGACCATCTCCTGGGTCTGCTCCATGGTGAGATGCAGATATTCCCTCTCTATCTCCGCCATGGAGAACACCCTCTGAGCCTCTTTCACCGCCTTATCGCCGGTGGCGGCACTGAGTTTGGCGTGAGCTTCCGCATAGGCGTCCTCGGCCTTGGATATGTCTTTTCCCAGGGCCTCCACCTTTTTCTGAAGGGCCTTGAGCCCCTCCTCGTATCTGCCCACACCGGCCTTCATGTCCCCCTCGTCGAAAGAAACGTTAGAATAGATATATCTCTTGACGTCCTCGGCCTGACCCAGACGAAGCCTTGCGGCATCCCTCTGAAGACGAAGATTCTCGAGGTTTCTCTCCAGATAGGCCAAGGTCACCTTCCAGAGCTCCTCGTTCACCTGCGCTTTTTGAAAGGCCCAGAGCTTTTTGTTCTCCCCGTCCGTTCCTTTGGCTTTATCCAGCTCGCTTTGGGCTAATCGAAGGTCCTTTCCCGCCTCGTCCAGCTGGGATCTGGAGCTGACTATGGCCTTCTGCTCTCTGGCTATGGACTCCTCTAAAGTCTCCAGTTTGGAGGATAGATCGTCAGCGTTGGCCAGATAATCGTCGTAAAAACTCAGTTTATAAGGAGGCTCTTCCTTCAGGGATAATCTGGCCTGCCCCTTTTCGGACTCCCTCTTCTTCAGGTCATCTTTAAAACCAACGGTCTTCTCGACCGCACCGTTAAGTCGCTTGTAGAAATTTTGGAGCGAAGATAGAACGGTGATCCTGTCCTCCACATCCGCCTCCGACACCCCGTAACGAGCGGCCGACTCGGCTACCGGCACGGATGCCCAGGATCCTATGGATCGATCCAGCTCGGCTATCCTGTTCTCGTTCTTCGCAATGTCGTATATGTCGCCCGACGCGGTATCTCCCGACGCAGGACCACCCTGAGCCTCTTCGACCGCTCCATCCTGTGCAACGGCGGTAAGGGCGTTCCCATCGGACACCTCGGGAAAGACCGTAAAGGACAGCAACAGAACGAAGATCAAAAACGTTTTTCTCATCCTATCTCCCCCCATCGTTATCTTATGGTACCACAACGCACTGGAGTTCAGCTCCCCTCCGGTGTATTATCGCCTCAGTTTTTATACCAACGAGGAGGTTCTCTGTATGAAAATATACATGAGCGTCGACATGGAAGGTGCCACAGGAGTAGTTAGATCGGAGCAGACGAAAGCTTCTCGCGAAGAATACCGTTTCGGTCAGGCCATGCAGACCCACGATCTCAAGGCCGCGATAGAAGGGGCATTAGAGGGAGGGGCTAGGGAGATCTTGGTCAACGACTCCCACGACGGGATGATAAACATATCCCCTGCGGATCTCTCAAGATACGGTGGCCGAGTCAGGATAATATCCGGCTCTCCCAAGAAGCTCGGCATGATGGAGGGGGTGGAGTGCTGCGACGGTGCCTTTTTCCTCTGCTATCACGCTATGGCAGGCACAGAGAGGGCCATTCTCGATCACACCATATCGGGAAAAGCGGTGTACGGGGCCTGGCTTAACGGCAAAGAGGTCGGGGAAATAGGGCTCAACGCCGCGGTATGCTCGGAGCACTCGATCCCGGTACTTCTCGTGACGGGAGACACCGCCGCCTGCGAAGAGGCCCGTTCCACCCTGGGACAACAGGCCCTAACCTGTTCGGTAAAACGAGGAATCGGCCACTCCTCCGCCGACTGCCTTCCTCCCGACGAGACTTTCGAGATCATCCGAAAAGGGGCCTTCGACGCAGCAAAAAGTCTGAAGGACGGAGAGACAGGAAAAAACGAAATTTCCAGGGGAGCTTTTCAGCTGGACATATCCTTCCACTACACATCTCAGGCGGACAACGCCGCAACGATCCCCGGAACGACCAGGGTCGACGGAAGGACCGTAAGGATAGAGGGCATCGGCATGGACCTGATGAGAAGATGGGCTGGATCCCTCATCTCCTTAGGTGGATCGGTGGCATTTTAAGGACGGTTAGTCAACAGGGGCGGATGAACCTAGGTTCACCCGCCCCTGTTGACTTTTTTCGGACAAATCTCTAAGATGGGAACGTATCCACTTTTGAATCCATTTGCACAGAGGAAGAAAGGGAGGCTAGCCATGGAGATACTGGCCGATGAACAGGCTTTCAGGACGATTATCGGTTTGATAGTGGAACACAGGCTTTCTCCGGGAGAGAGACTGTACGAGCCGGAACTAGTCGAGATGCTGGGGATGAGCAGAACTCCCATAAGACAGGCTCTCGGCAGACTGATGACCGAGGGCATCCTGGAAAAGATCCCGGGGCAGAAAGGATACAGAATTCCCGCCTTGACCAAGGAGGACCTGCTTCAGGTTTTCGTGGCCCGATCCACCCTGGAGAGCAGAGCGGCGGAGCTGGCGGCAGAACTGGCGACGGAGGAGGACATAGAGACTCTTTTAGAGCTCAACCACAGGGAATCGGATTTCGTAGAGCTCTACGGGAACCAGAGGAAGGGATTTTTCGCCGAGCTCAACGAGGATTTTCACACCAGAATAGTGAGGCTCAGCGGAAATCTCTATTTTCAACGTCATTTCAGCCAACTCTACCATCGGTCTTCCCTTTACACCTTCTACTTCTCGCCCTACTACATACTGGATGTAAACGCTCCGGAGTATGTAGCCCGCAGAAAGGACGGAAGGTATAAAAGCTCGATGGAACATAAGCTGATAGTCAGGGCTCTGAGCGAGAGAGACGGGTTGATGGCTCGAAAACACATGGAGGAACACATACTGAACACGGTGAAACACAGGCTCAGCCTTGGGATGCTGTAGAGAAAGCGACGACCGAGATCAATTCGAAGAGGAGGAAGGATTTTGGGTAGATTCATAGTTAGGAGGCTGATGCTGGCGATTCCGGTATTGATAGGGGTCTCTATAATAGCCTTCTTGATTCTTCATCTATCCCCGGGAGACCCGGCGGAGCTCCTGGCCGGAGACGAGGCGACCCAGGCGGATATCCAGCTGATCAGGGAGGAGTTCGGACTCGACAAACCCCTGACGACCCAGTACTTCCGCTTTATCCGAGGGGTCTTCACAGGAGAGCTGATCTCCATGAAATACGAGATCCCGGTGATGGAGATAGTCGGCAAGAGGCTCAAAAACACGCTGATCCTATCCTCCGCCGCCATAGTCATCTCCGTCGTGATAGGGATAATGGCCGGGATCCTCTCGGCGGTGCATCGGTACTCGTGGATAGACTACCTGTCGACCTTCATAGCCCTTCTCGGTGTATCCATGCCGGTCTTCTGGTGGGGGCTTCTGATGATCCTCCTGTTCTCCGTGACCCTGATGTGGCTTCCATCGGGAGGAATGGGGGGCATAAGACATCTGATAATGCCGGCCATTGCCTTGGGAACGGCGTCAACCGGGATCATAGCCAGGATGACCCGCTCCAGCATGCTGGACGTACTCCAGCAGGACTATATCACGACCGCTGTCGCCAAAGGACTGAGGCAGAAACTGGTCATATACCGTCACGCTCTGAGAAACGCCCTCATTCCGACGGTGACGGTAATAGGCCTCCAGTTCGGATATATGCTGGCGGGAGCTGTTCTGACCGAGTCGGTCTTCTCCTGGCCGGGAATAGGGAGGCTGCTGGTCGACTCCATAATGGGAAGGGACTATCCGGTCGTCCAGACGGCCCTGCTGGTAATAGCCCTAATATTCGTACTGGCAAACCTTGTGGTAGATGTCCTGTACGCGCTTTTAGATCCGAGGATCAGATACAATGACTGACGTTAAAAAAACGGCGAAAAACAGATCGCACCTGAGCATAATATGGCGCAGACTCAGCCGCAGCAAAACCGCCGTGCTGGGACTGTTCATAGTGACCCTTTACGTCCTCATAGCCCTGGTGGGACCCCATATGGCTCCATACGATCCCCTGGCCCAGAACCTCAGCGACGCATTTCTGGCACCGTCGGGAGATCATCTGATGGGCTGCGACGAGTTCGGACGAGATATATTCAGCAGGATAATCCACGGAGCTAGGATCTCGCTGATAATTCAGTTCAACTCGGTGGTAATAGCGTTAGTAATAGGCATAGCCCTCGGAGCAATCGGAGGTTATTTCGGCGGGCTGATCGACGAGATAATAATGAGACTGATGGATATAATGCTGGCTTTTCCCGGCATGCTCCTGGCCCTGGCCATAGTGGCCATGCTGGGCCCCAACCTGACTAATCTCATAGTCGCCATAGGGATATACTCGGTGCCCCAGTTCGCCAGGGTAACCAGGGGAGCGGTGATATCGGTGAAGAAAAACGACTACGTCACGGCGGCCCAGGCCATAGGAGAATCGAACCGATCGGTGATAATGAGATACGTGCTGCCAAACGCCCTCTCCCCCATCATAGTCCAGACCACCCTGAGGATGGCAACGGTGCTCCTCACCGCGGCGGGACTGGGTTTCCTCGGACTGGGAGTGCAGCCCCCCACCCCGGAATGGGGAACCATGCTCAGCGGAGCCAGGATGTACCTTCGAACCGCCCCCTTCGTGGCGTTCTTTCCCGGCCTGGCAATAATGATAGTTGTCCTGGGATTCAACTTTTTCGGAGACGGGCTTCAGGACGCCTTGAACCCCAGACTTAAGGAGTGACCGTGGTGGCTGAGAAGATATTGGAGGTCAAGGACCTCTCTACGTGGTTCTATACGGAGGAAGGGATCGTGAAAGCCCTGGAGAAGGTGAGCTTCTCCATAGGCCAGGGAGAGATCCTGGGCATAGTGGGAGAGACCGGATGCGGCAAATCCGTCACCTCCCGTTCCATAATGGGCCTGATTCCCCAGCCTCCGGGAAAGATAGTGGAAGGGCAAGTCCTGTTTCAGGGCAGGGATCTGCTTACCCTGCCGGACGACGAGATGCGCTCCGTCAGGGGCTGCGATATGGCGATGATATTCCAGGATCCCATGAGCAGTCTGAATCCGGTGCTGAAGGTCGGATTCCAGGTCGAGGAGGCAATAAAGGCCCACGGTTCGGTCTCCGACACGGAGGCAAGATCCAGGGCCCTCGAGATGTTCCGTAAGGTCAACATACCGGACCCGGAGAAGTCGCTGGGAAGATATCCCCATCAGTTCTCCGGAGGGATGAAACAGAGGGTGATGATAGCCATGGCCCTCTGCTGCAACCCCAAGTTATTGATCGCCGACGAGCCTACGACCGCCCTGGACGTATCGATACAGGCCCAGATACTGTCGCTCATCAAGGCTCTTCAAAGGGACTTCGGAAGCTCGATAATGCTGATATCCCACGACCTGGGAGTCATCGCCACCATGGCGCAGAAGGTAGCGGTCATGTACGCCGGCAGCATCATAGAGTACGGAACGGTTAACGACATATTCGACTCGCCTCTCCATCCCTACACTAAGGGACTCATAGGGGCGATCCCGAGGCTGGACAGGGATCAGGAGCGACTGGACGTCATAAAGGGATCCCTGCCGAATCTAATACATCTGCCGGAGGGATGCAAGTTCCGAGAACGCTGTCCCATGGCGGAGCCGATCTGCGCCACGGCCCGTCCTCCCAGAATTACCGACGACAAAGGACACGAGGTGGCCTGCTATGCCTATCGTTGAGGTTTCCAACCTGAAGAAGCACTTCCCCATCGACAAAGGGATCGTTTTCCCCAAGGTCGTCGGCCACGTAAAGGCCGTCGACGGAGTCTCTTTCTCCATTCCGGAGGGAGAGACCCTAGGGCTGGTAGGAGAATCGGGGAGCGGGAAGTCCACGGCGGGGAACATGATCCTACGGCTGCTCTCCCCCACGTCGGGAGACGTCCTCTACAGGGGGAGATCGGTGCTCGAGATGGACGAGGCCGAGCTTCACCGGTTCAGATCGAAGGCCCAGATGGTGTTCCAGAACCCCTTCGCCTCGCTCAATCCCAGAATGATAGTCAGGGACATAGTGGGGCGGGTGCTGAAGGTCCACGGGGTAAGGGACGAAAACGACATATCCGACAGGGTGCTAAAAATCCTCCTCGAAGTGGGACTCAAGGAAGAACATATGACCCGCTATCCACACGAGTTTTCCGGAGGACAGAGACAGAGAATCGCTGTGGCCAGAGCTCTCATATCCGACCCGGACTTCATAGTCCTGGACGAGCCCACTTCGGCCTTGGACGTATCGGTTCAGGCCCAGATCCTGAACCTTTTCAAGGATCTTCAGAGCGAGAGAGGACTGACGTATCTGTTCATATCGCACGACCTCAGCGTCATAAGACACATAAGCCACAGAGTGGCGGTACTTTATCTGGGAAAGATGATGGAATACGCTTCGAAAAGGGATCTGTTCTCCTCGCCTCTCCACCCCTATACCAGAGCTCTCCTGGAGAGCATTCCTAAACCCTACGTCACGGGAGAGGACATAGAGGACAAGGTCATAAAGGGAGACATACCCAGTCCCATAGACCCCCCGGCGGGGTGCCGATTCCACACCAGGTGCCCCGAGGCCTGCGAAAGATGCAGAGACGAGGAACCGGCTTGGAGGGAGGTGAGAGAGGGACACTTCGTGGCGTGCCACCGCGTCTGACAGGCCGGGGAACCGGCATAACGAACCTAAAGGACAAAAGGAGGTTTAAAAGAATGTTGCGAATCGGAAGAAAAGGACTGTTGCTCGCCCTCTTAACGGCCCTGGCGGCCACAAGCTTTACCGCGGCCGCCTTCGGAGGCGGCAAGGAACTTGTGATAGCAAAGAGCAGAGAGGCCCTCGCCCTGGATCCCCAGGACATAAGCGACACTCCCTCGGAGGAGATAAACCACGCCATATACGAGGGGCTGGTTACCTTTGACGAAAAGCTTAACGTAGTGCCTATGCTGGCGAAGGAGTGGAGCCACTCGGAGGACGGCCTGGAGTGGACCTTCAAGCTTAAAGAAGGAATCGCGTTCCACAGCGGCACCCCCTTCGACGCCGAGGCGGTAAAGGTCAACTTCGACCGGATACTGAACGGCAAATACAAGAGGACCTCCCTTTACGCCCCTGTCATAAAGGAGATCTCCGTGGTGGACGACCATACGGTCAAGTTCACATTGAAGGAGTCCTTCGGCCCGTTTCTGAACGTGCTGGCCCATACCGCCGGTCTGATCCTGGACCCCAGCTACGTCCAGGATCCGAAGAAAAACGAGTCGATCAAACACAGGCCCTCCGGAACCGGCCCGTTCATGCTGGACGAGTGGGAACAGGGAGACTATATCGCCCTCAAGGCCAATAAAAAATACTGGCAGGGAAAACCCAAGATCGACCGCCTCGTGTTCCGCACCGTCCCGGAGGACAGCGCCAGGGCGATGATGATAGAGACCGGAGAGGTCGACATAGCCGAGCAGATCCCTCCCACCGACGTGGAGAGGCTTCTCAAGAACAAGAAGGTAGACATGAAGGTCCTGCCCTCCATAGTCGTTCAGTTCGTGGGGGTCAACTGCCAGAACGAAGTACTGAAGGACCCGGCGGTCCGCAGGGCACTGGCCTACTCCATAGACCGTCAGGCCATCTGCGACAAGATCCTCATGGGCTACGCCGAGCCGGTCAACTCCATGGTCGCCCCTCTGGTGAACGGCTACAGCGAGGTCTCCGGCTTCACCTATGACCCCGAGAAGGCCAAGGCGACCCTGGAGGAAGCAGGATGGGCCGACTCCGACGGAGACGGGATTAGAAATAAAGACGGCAAGAAACTCACCGTGGAATTCTGGACTCACGGAAGGGATACCCTGTCACTGAAGGTTCCCCAGGCTGTTCAGTCCTTCGCCTCGGCCGTCGGTTTCGACTGTAAGATGAAGGTCATGGACTGGGGCGCATTTCTGGCCGCGACGAGAAAACCCGTAGAGGAGAGCACATCTCAGCTCATGTGGCTGGGCTGGAGCCCGTCCACGGGAGACGCCGACTGGGTATACCGTCCTCTCGTCCACTCGGACTACTGGCAGCCCAAGGGCCCCAACCGGCCGTTCTACAGCAACGAGATCGTAGACGAGAACATAATGGTCGGCTTCCACAGCGTAGATCAAGACGAACGTAGAGAGGCATACAGAAAGGCCCAGGAAATACTCAACCAGGAGCTTCCCTGGATTCCTCTCTACACCAGAAAGACCCTCCACGCCTTCAGCAAAAAGCTGGAGAAAGTGGAATATCTTCCTCTGGACTTCGTTGTCATATCTCACGAAACCGACAAAAAATAGCGTTTAAGACAGGCCTCCTCTAATCGGAGGAGGCCTTTTTTCGACCTCTGGGAGGGGACGAACTTGATCTCTTTCGGCATAGCTCTTTTATTCATCGCAGCTTCGCTGTTTCTTATACCTACAAAAGCCCGAGGCTGTACCTGCATAGTGGTGGGTAAAAATGCATCCGCCACAGGCAGGGTATTAGTGGGACACAACGAGGACGACCCGGGAAGATGCGTTATGGCCCACCACCTGGTACCTCCGGTCGAAAGGCCCGAGAGAACCGCAACTTCCTTCGAACCCTGTTCCGCCTCGATAGACCGCTCCGGAAGATCTCTGGGATACATATGGTCTCAGGCCCGTTCGGTGCCGGCCCTGTCCGGGGCGGACTGTTTCCTGAACGAGAAAGGGGTCTTCGTCGCGAGCGACAGCTGCCGGCATTCCAGACAGGATAACGAACCGGACCTGTCAGACGGAGGCCTGGTATACGGACTCAGAATATCCATAGCTGAAAGGGCCCGATCGGCCCGTGATGGAGTCAAAATAGCGGCGGATCTTATCGAACGATACGGATACGACAATACCGGCAGATGCTACATAATAGCCGACGCCGAGGAAGCCTGGCTTCTACAGGTTATAAAGGGAAAACACTACTGCGCCAAGAGAGTGGACGACGACGAGGTAGCCTTCATACCGAACCACTACACCATAAGACATGTCGTCCCGGGAGAGGAAGGGGTTTTTCTGTCCCGAGGGTTTATCGAAATGGGCGAAAAAAAGGGATGGCTGACGGGAAAAGACGACTGTTTCGACTTCGCCAGGACGGTACAGGACCGCAGCAGTGTAAACCTTCGAGGGAACCTGTACAGACACAGACACGCCTTGTCTCGGATAACCGGAATGGACTGGAGCGAAGAGGGAGACCTTCCCTTCTCGGTCGAACCGAGGCGTCCCATGGACATCAAGGATGTCATAGGGGTCCTCAGGGACCACTACGAGGGAAGCTCCGACGACGTCAGAGGAAAATGGGACAGCTCGCCCCACTACACAGAGATCCGCCGGATATGCACCGGCACCACATTAGGAGCCCTAGTGGTCCGGTTCAGAGACCGCCCGGAGCTCAACACACTCTGGACCTCCAGCGGAAGACCTTGCACGTCTCCATTCGTTCCCTGGTACGGAGGGGTTCTAGGCATGCCCCAGGAATTTCTGGTCGAGGATCACGAGAGCTCTCTGAAGAGACACTTTAACTTCACCCCGAAGGACATGGCCTACGATCCTTCCATTCCTTGGTGGGAGATACAGCAATTTCAGTCGCTCCTGGACGGCCAGTTCGATGACAACTTCGAGACGGTGAAAAGTCACGTCGAAGAGGTGGAGAAAAACTGGATCGACGAGGACGACGTAATAGCGGAAAAGGCCCGATCCCTCATGGACAAGGACAGGGAAGAGGCATTGCTGATACTGACCGGGGAGACCGCGAAAAAGGCGAGACAGTCGATGGACGTGGTCCGCTATATGGCAGGCAGACTCCCCAGAACGGAGATATCGACCGACTCGAAAAGGATCACCTACAAATCGAGAGAAGAGGAGATAACCCTTTACATCAAGAGCGACGCCCAACCCGTCGAGGATAGACTCATTTTCGGCCAGGGAATGCAATCCCCCGAAAGCTGGGCTACGGCTATAAGAGGTTCCCTCAGAAGGAGGGACTCGGACTGGGAGGTCTCCTTTAGGGTAAGGGAGCTAACGGAAAAATGCATCCCCTGTCACAGCGACTTCTGGCTCTACGGACTGGACGACTCGGGCAGCCCCATCGTGGGGAACGTAGTCATAGACGTGGTCGAGAAAAAAAGCAGCCTGTAATAAAAAAGGATCGCCTTGAAGGCGATCCTTTTTTATTACAAGCTGAACTTAGAGAACTGATCTCTCATGCCCTTTACGGCTTCAGCCAAAGCCTCGGGCTCGAGAACCATTTCCATCATGCTGATCTGGTTCTCCCATTCCTCCGGATCCGCCTCATCGCGGATATCCTGCTCGAAAATGTCGTAGACGGCTAGTCCTAACTGGACGCCGGCGAGTGGTCCTGCGTAGGTGGGGTCTCCGTTACACACGGTCTCGGCGTAAATCTCTGCGCCTTCCGCGTCGGAGGAACCCAGTACAACCACGATATCCTCGGGGTTGTACTTCTCAGCAGCGTCTTTGACGCGCTGCTGGTTCTGCAGGTCCATCGCTCCAGCCGCCGTTCAGACGAAGCACTCGGTGACGGAGAAGATCACCTCGGCTCCACTGTTCTTGAAACACGCCTCCATGGCAGGTGCGGGAACACCGTCACGCTCGCCGAGGAGGATAAGTTTCTTTCCGGCCAATTTGCCCATGCTTTTCACCTCCCTCTTCTTGATGACGGCTCTCGACAAAGGGGCGACACGAGCCCTTATGCCACCGTCTAAGGCCACATTATAACCGAAAAGGTCCTTTTTTGTATCCCCCTATTACGTTTTTCTGAGGCCGTTTTTTAAGTATTTCCTCTATGGCACCGTCTTCGTCCTTGCTCTCCGTTTCACCGTCGGGACGACGAAGCTCCACACGCTCATTCACGACAAAGATATCCCACGGGAAAGGGAAGGCCCCCTTCGGGTTTTTTCCACATTCATCATCGAGAAGAACGGATAGCCCCTCCGATTCGAGCTTCATTCCAATCGACACAGCCCGAGCCTCGTTCTCCTCTCCTTCGAAGCGAATCGAGACCTCCGCAGGCGAGACAACACCGGGCAAGGAAGTAAGATCGAACATGGCCCCCTCCAAAGAGGTCATATGGACTCTAACGGTCCAGCAGAACGGCCGGGCCTTCTTCCTCTCCTCGTCCACGTAGGTAAGGGAAGGTTCCGAATCGGCGAGCTCGTTCCAAAGCTCCAAAGTCGCCAAAGGGGTTACCGATGCCTCGAAAAGAGGGGCACCACAGAGAGGACACATATCCCCGGGCTCCATCGCAGCAATGTCCGCCACGGGAGCAGAGAAATCCCTACCCCACCTGGCGCCGGTGAGATGGTAATCCCTCTCGTTGGCCCCCACGACCGCCCAGGAGATTCCCTCCACCGATCTGTCCGCAAACAGGACGATCCCCTCGGGGAGCCCGATGGGACCTAGGTATCCGGCCAGGTTTCCAAGGAGATACCGAAGCTCGTCGTCCGACGACGGGTGCAGATCCGCACCGGCAGCGGCGGACAGCTTGTCCAGAGAGACCGACCTGTCCCCCCTTATCAGGGCGATTACGCCCTTGCCGTCCCGATCGGAGAAACACATGGTCTTGACGGTCTTCTCCGGCGACAGGGACAGAAAATCGCATAGAGAATCTATGGTGCCGACCCCTGGGGTATGGATCCTGGCGAGCTCGGCCTCATCTTCGACGGGAGCCCCTCCGAACTCCATAGGGGAGGAGGCAACCCCTCTCCAGCCGCAGGAACATCCCAGTCCATCAAGCAGGGAGAGATCGCCTTTCTCACCGTCATGGACCAGACGACACCTCGTTCCCTGACGGACGGTCTCGTCCCATCGTCTGACGGCAAGCCCGACCTCGGCCAGGGCGATTCCCAGGGCCCTGAAGACGGAGATAGCCATGGAGGCTCCCTCTTCTTCGTCGAGACAGTAACCCTGTAGCTCCAGATCGTCTTCCCGTCTCTGGAGGAACAGCGCCGGCAGCTGGATCGATCTCTTTATGTGACGCACCGCTATAGCTAAAGCACCTTCCGGTACTGGACAATGGACCCTCTGAGGGTACCAGGGGGCGAGGGCCTCTACGAGATAGTCCTCAAGCCGTCTGTCCATATCCTCTCCCATAGGAAGCCTCATCACCGCGTGGGCGTTGGGGTTCCACATGGCGAATCCGGCCTTGACCATGGCTATTACGCCTCCGTCTTTAAGCTTGGACGGGGTCTTTCCTCTAGGCGCCAACAGTTCGCTGGATTTCAACAACGATCATACCTCCCGATTATATGTTCTTCGAACTCGGCCAGGCTTCTCCTCTTTCTGCCTTCCCGTCCCTCAACCGGGGAAGAGAGGAGCATGGAGTCGATCACCGCTTCCTCCGTAGCCTCCACGACGGCCCGGAAGAAGCGGTTCGCCAAATTATCGCTGACAGGAGAGATCTCGACTGGTTTCACCCCTTCGTGGGGTATCCTGTAGGCCGTAGAAAAGGCTAACGCGATCTCTCCGCTCCCGTTTCCTATGTAGGCTCCGGTCCTGACTATGCCCACCGACGTCCTCTTGCAGAGTCGCTTCAGCTGTCTGGATGTCATGGGAGCATCGGTGGCGACGACCGCTATTATCGATCCCTGCTCCTTCAGTCTCTCAGGAGGAGCCTCCCTAAAAATGGCCTTCCCCACCTTGACCCCGTCGATCGACAGGTCTCTCATCTCACCGAAATTCGAGAGCACCAGCACTCCCACGGTGTAACGAGCCCCGTCCAGTTCTACCAGACGGGAGGAGCTCCCTATGCCTCCCTTGAGCTGATAGCAGGACATGCCCTTCCCCGCTCCGACGTCTCCCATGGAGAAATCCGGCGAGGCGGATCTAACGGCCTCTCCTACATGTCGGGGCTTAACGTTAAGCCCTCTTATATCGTTCAGAAAACCGTCGTTGCACTCGCACACCACCGAATTTACCGTTCCTGTGGTGTCTCCGATTCCCCCATCCAGGGCCAACATCTCGTCGACCAACCCTCTGACGCAGTCTCCCACCGAAAGGGTGTTGGTCAGCACGATCGGGGTCTCCAGGGTTCCCAGCTCCTCTATCTGGACGAGTCCCACCGACTTTCCGAACCCGTTTATGACGTGACAACCGGCGGGAAACTTGTGTCTGAAAGTATTTCCCGGTCCCGGTATGATCGCCGTCACCCCGGTCTTTACCGGTCCGTCGTCCAAGGTGACGTGCCCCACCGATACTCCCTGGACGTCGCCGATGGAGTTTTTAGCACCGGTCGGCATAAAACCGATCTCTATTCCCATCTCCCTGGCTCTGACCATATCGACATCCACCTAAAGGTCGAAAGAGGCCAATACGGGCGTGTGATCCGAAGGCTTTTCCCAACCTCGAGGATCCCGATATATCCAGCTGTCCGACGACAACTTGGCCAGATCGGGAGAAGCCAGGATATGATCTATCCTCCAACCGATGTTTCTGTCCAGGGCGTTCTTGACCCGATAGTCCCAGAAGGAAAACTCACCTTCCTCCGGCCGATGGGACCGGAAAACGTCCACCAGCCCCTGACAGACGGTCCCGAAGAGATCCCTGATATCCCTGTGAAAGCACACGTGTTTCGCCTTGTTCTTAGGGTTGGCGACATCCTTTTCCTCCGGAGCTACGTTCATATCCCCCACCCACAGGACCCTCTTACCATCGGAGATACGGTCGGATATCGTCGTTTGTGTCCTTCTCAAAAACTCCTGTTTCACCATATAATCGTCGTGATCGATGGATTTTCCCTGAGGAACGTAGGTGTTCATAACCCAGATATCGCCGAAGCGAACCGACAGAGCTCTGGTGTCGAATACAGGTTCCTTTCCGTCGTCGAAGCCGTAGACTATTTCGTCCGGCTCCTCCAGAGAGGCTATCGCCACGCCGTTGTAGCTTTTTTGGCCTCTGAAGGCCACAAAGTACCCCATGTCCACGAAGGCCTGGAGAGGGAAATCCTCGTCCCTCGCCTTGGTCTCCTGAAGACACAGGACGTCCACTTTGCTATTATTGAGCCATCTCTCCAAAACGGGAAGTCGGCTTCTTACCGAGTTGACGTTGAAGGTCGCTATGGTCCAGGACACTGAGATCCCCGCCTTTCTAGTCGATTTAGCCTACATTCTACATCAATCGGAGAGACGAAGAGGAGGTCGGTACATGAAGATACAGAGACAGAGTCGATACCTCCTGGGCTGGATATCGGGGGTAACCCTGACGGGGATACTGGGCATGAGGTTTTTTCTGGACTTGTCGTGGGTGGACTCGATCTTCTACACCGCCACCACCGTCTCCACCGTGGGATACGGAGCTCCTCCGGGAGTGGACGACTCGGACAAGCTCTTTCTCGCCATTCTCATCGCCGCCAGCCTGGGAACGGTGGGATACGCCATAGGCATAGTCAGCCAGAATTTCTTTACCATGCACATAAGGGCCTCCCTGGGGAAGGGACACGACAGGAGGATAAAAAGAATGGATAACCACTGGATAATATGCGGATTGGGAAGATACGGTCGACAGGTGGCGGCGATGCTGCGACACGAGGGGGTTCCCTTCTCCGTAATAGAGAGCAAGGAGGAAGTGGTAGTGGAGGCCAGGGATCAGGGGTATCTCATGGTACAGGGCGACGCCAGCGAGGAGGACGCACTTCTCAACGCCGGGGTCGAGAGAGCCAAGGGACTTATCGTCACCCTCGACAGCGACGCTCAGACGGTGTACGTCGCACTGACCGCCAGGGCCCTCAACAGGGATATCCACATAGTGGCCCGAGCCAGCGACACGAAATCCGTATCGGTTCTGACCAAGGCAGGGGTCAACAGGGTGGTCAACCCGGTGATAGCGGGATCGGCGTCTCTGGTCCGAGCCTCGCTTAAACCCTCGGTAGCGGATCTTCTGGACCTGGTGGTCATGTCGAGAAAGCTGGACCTCGACTTCTCCACCGTGACGGTGGAAAAAGGGTCCTCCCTGGCGGGGAAGACCCTTATGGAACTGGACTTCAGAAACACATACGACGTCACGGTACTGGCCATACTAGGCGCCGACGACGCCCCGGTGTACAACCCAACGGGAGGGCAGACCATAAAGGGCGGCGACAGAATAATGGTCTTCGGAGAAAGACACCGCATAGCATCTCTAAGGGAAGCCCTCGGGAAACTGGCTACTTAACGGAGATACTCGTCCTTTCGAACCAGTCCGGAAGGACCGTTTCCGTCCAGGATCCTGAGGCAATTCTCAAGAGCTATCTCCAGGGCCTCGCCGGGGGCCGTCTCGGTCTGGTTCGAGTTATGAGACGAGCCCACAAGATTCGGCAACTCCATCAGCGGTTCATCGGTCGAGAAGACCCCTCCGTCTCTGGGCTCGTTCCACCAGACGTCCAAAGCGGCGAAAAAGTCGGGGCTGCTCTTCAATCTGCGGTAGAGAGCTCCTTCATCTACTATGGCGGCCCTGGCTATGTTTACCAGGATGGCGTCGTCCTTCATGGAAGTCAGGATATCGTCGTCGAAAAGACCCTCGGTCTCCTTGGTCAGAGGAAGCGCCAGGACCACCAGATCGGCCTGACCGAGAGCTTCCTCGAGCTCCGACATGGTCCAGCCCCGACTGAGAAGGGAGTCCTCCGGCCTACGCCTTCCCAGACCTTGAACCTCCATTCCGAACCGAGACAATACAGACGCGGTCTCCCTGCCGATTCCCCCGTAGCCCACTATCAGAGCGACCTTGTCCTTCAGGGTTTTCAGTCCGTATCCCATAAAACCGAAAGTCCCATCCGACAGGTCCCGGGTCTGCTGGACCAGCCTCCTGGAACAGCACAGAGCCATAGCAAGGACGTGCTCCGCTATGGGAGGAGCCCAACCGCCCACGTTGGCGTAGAGATCGGTATCGTCGCCCAGACGATCCATCGGAACCTGGTCCACCCCGGCCGAAACCGTCTGGACCGCAGGAACATTTCTCAGAGCCGCCCATTCCCCATCTGTCAACTCCTTTGAACTGAGAAACTGACAGAGAAGAAGATCGCATTTTTCAAGCTCTCCAGGCCTGTCTTCCTCGGCGAGGTCCTTCACCCAAACGACCTCTATGCCCTTAAGTATCCTCTCCACCTTCTCCGATACCCCGTCGGGTCCGAAGGTTATCCCTATCCTGCCGGACATAAAAACCCTCCTTTTATTCTCGATAATGCCCACCGGGGGCATATCTGCAAACTACAAAGTCATTTTACTATCGCAAACCGCGATTGACAAAGGTCAAAAAAGGTCACTCCCTAAAAACACCATGATGAAATGAACAGGTGCCTTTTCAGATCCACGATCGGATGTAAAATAACAGAAAAAACAAGGTGGTGTCCCTATGAGATACGAAGATACCCCTCCTGCCGTGAGGGTCAGAAAAAAGGAAAGCTCCTGTTCCGCCAAGGAACCACCTCGCCTCGACTCTTCTCTTATATCCCAGATGTCCACCGCCACCATCGCGGCAGTCAGGTCTGCCCTCCGAGGGCTCACCGATGGGGATGGAGCCGCCCTGGCACAGGCCGCCAGAAACGGCCACATAGTAGAGGAACTGTTCATGCAGGAGAACGACCTCTCCCAGATGGAATCGCCGGAGAGGGATCTCCTTGACCTGGCGAAAAGGCTCAGCGACGTAGCGTCTCTAGCGGTAGAGGCAAGCAGAGAGGACGACGTCATGAAATCCGTGATGGACGAACTTCCCCTCTATATCGAGACCATACTGGACGATCTAGCACCGTCGCCGGCAAGATGCTATCTGCCATCCTCCGGCGTCAGAGCCTCCAGAAAAAGGCTTTCGTGCATAAAGGAGGAGTTGGTGAACTCCATGGCCAGGACCTCCGATCCAAAGACGATAAGATCGGGGATCTCCATATTCAAGCTGATAGAGCATCTGGAAGAGGCCATGCCTTTGGCTATAAAGGTCGGATCCGCCTTGTCCAAAGCGAGGAAAAGGATATAATGTGAATATACGGTTCTTTCAAAAAAGTCCATCGACTGAGGAGAGGGGAGGATTTTTTCATGAAAATGAAAGAAGCACTGGAACTGGCAATCCATGCGGAGATAGAGGCCGGAGAGTTCTACAGGGCCTGGGCGGAGAACACCGACAAGGATTTCCTTAAAAAAGAGCTCGACGACCTGGCGATATGGGAAGGAGAACACGAGGAGGGACTCAAGAAGCTGTATCTACAGGAATTCGGTGTAGCCTTCGAGAGAGATCCGTCCATCGTGGTGGAACCGGAGCTGAAGGTCCAGACGAAGGACTTCGGCGACGTCACCAGCCTTCTCAGGATAGCCTCCGCCGCCTATTTATCCGAGATGCGAGCAGCCGAGCTATACGAAAGGATGGCGGAGGGCTCTACCGGAGAGGCCAAGGACATCTTCATTAAGCTCAAGAAGATGGAGGAAGGCCACATGGACCTAGCCAAGAAAAGGTACATGAGCATAAGGGAAGACGTCGTGGGCTTCAAGGCCTTCTGATCCTGCCCTAACTGCGAATATCGAGAAAAGGCGCCGAGGACAGGGAGAAATCCCCATGACCTCGGCGCCTTTAGAAAGATCAGAGATCTCTGAGCTTTCTCCTGAGAACCTTTCCCGACGGAGACATGGGAAGACCCTCAACGAAATCCACCTTCCTGGGGATCTTGTAATGGGCGAGCTTGCCTTTGCAATAGGATATGAGCTCTCTGGCCGATACGGATCGGCCCTCCTCCAGAACGACGAAGGCCCTTCCTATCTCGCCCTGAACCGGATGGCCCATGGCGACCACAGCCACCTGAGCAACCGCCGGATGACGACTTATGACCCTTTCCACCTCCTGGGGGTACACGTTGAACCCTCCCACGATTATTATGTCGGTAGCCCTGTCCAGAACCGTGATATATCCATCCCCGTCGAACCTCACGATATCCCCGGTGTTGTACCATCCGTCGGCCATCCGTTCCGCCGTGATCTCCGGAGCCTTGTAGTAACCGTCGAACACCGACGGACCCTTGACCCAGAGGATGCCGTCCTCTCCGGGACCCAACGTCTTGCCGAACTCGTCCCGGACCTCCCAGCTATAACCGGGGATAACAGGACCGATGGTCCCCAACTTTCTGGAATCGTAGCTCGGGTTGACCGCCACTACAGGTGAACACTCGGTAGTTCCATACCCCTCGAGAAGAGGCACCCCTAAATACTCCTTCGACGCCGAGTCCAGCTCGAGATTAAGACGATCTCCTCCGGTAACGACCATACGGACCGATTCGGGACGTGGAGCTCCGTGAACTATGGCCCTCTTGAGGAAGTCCACCATGGCGGGGACGAGAAGGAGAACGGTGGCCTCACCCTCCTTTATGGCCTCCAATGTCCCTCCGGGGGGCATGAAAAGAGGGACGACTACCTGCATCGCACCGTGGACCAGCCCCATGAGCCCTCCCAGGGTAAGTCCGAAAGAGTGAAAGTTGGGAAGGGCCCAAAGGATCCGGTCCTCCTGGGCCAGCTTGAGCACGGACCAACAGACGTCCACGTTGTCCAATAGGTTACTGTGGGACAGGGGAACTGCCTTGGGCAGCCCGGTGGTCCCGGAGGTAGCGAAGATAACCGCCATATCCCCACCGGTTCTCTCCGTGTCGGTTTTTCCAGAAAGGAAGGATATCGGACCATCCAACGGCATCCTTGATACAGTGTATCCCTCCACGGAATTCTCCGTCTTGTCGTCGCCTTCTCCGCACACGACGGTAAAAGGATCCACCAGATCCAAAGTAGGCAGCAATACGTCCGACCCGGCGCGATAGTTGAGAGGTACGACGGTTCCCTTAAGTCGCCAAACCGCAAGAGCCAGGGCCAAAAAGGCGGGACAGTTGGGGACCAACGTCACCAGACGATGGCCTTCGCCGAATCCGGCCTCCCTCAAAAGAACTTCGTCCCTGTCCGCCATAGAGGATAGATCCGACCTGCTCAGCCAATCGCCAGCCCACCAAAGGACATCGGCATCTCCGTCCTCTGCTAGAACGGATGAAATCCTCTCTTCCAATCTTTCCACTTTAACTCCTCCCCCGGGTTCCCCCAATACGGTAAAATACATATAGAGAAACATTGTAATATCTAAATCCTTTCCTGTCCAAAGGGTTGCATAGAAAAGCACGTACCTAAGCCCCATCCAGTGGTATCATTGGGTCATTCCACCAAGAGGATACGGAGGGAAAACCCTATGAAAAACCTATACGAAGAACTTACGTCGGAATTGGACCACGTCATATCCGAAAACGCCGTCGATGCGGCCGCTCTAAGCGACGATCTGGCCGACAATCCCGAGCTGGGAGGACAGGAATTCCGCTCTAGCGAAAAGATGTCCGATTTCCTGCAAGAAGCGGGGCTTCAGGTGGAGAGACCCTTTATGGACATTCCCACAGCCTACAGAGCTACGGCAGGAAAGGGAGGACCGGTGGTCGCCCTTCTGGCTGAATACGACGCTCTGCCTGGGCTCGGTCACGCCTGCGGCCACTGTCTCAGCGGAGCCATGAGCCTTCTGGCTGGAGCGGCTCTGGCCAAGATAGCCAAAAAGGTCGAGGCCACCCTATGGGTAGTGGGAACTCCCTCGGAGGAAACCGACGGGGCCAAGGTCACCATGTCGGAGGTGGGAATATTCGACGAGGTCGCCCTGGCAACGATGATCCACGCCGACTCGGATAGATCCCACGTAGGCTACAGAAGCCTGGCCATGGACGCCCTAGAGTTTCGTTTCACCGGAAAGGCCGCCCACGCCGCCGGGGCTCCCTGGGAGGGCAGAAACGCCCTTAACGGGGTACAGCTCTTCTTCCATGCGGTGGACATGTTGAGACAGCACGTAAAACCGGAGGTCAGAATGCACGGAATAATCTCCTCGGGAGGAGAGGCCCCCAACATAGTGCCCCAAGAGGGAGCGGCGAAATTCTACTTCCGATCGCCCACCAGATCCTATCTGAACGAGATAACGGAAAAGATCTGCGACTGCGCAAGAGGCTCAGCTATGGCGACCGGAACCGAGGTATCATGGTCAAACGTCGAATTCAGCTTCGACGAGATGATCCCGAACGAGCCAGCGGAGAGAATGATGGAAGGGGTGTTTGACGAGCTGGGGGTTCCCTACGATCCGCCCCATGGAGCCCAAGGCTCCAGCGACGTGGGAAACGTTTCCCACCGATGTCCGGCCCTTCAACCTCAGCTCTCCATAATGGACGTATACGCCGCCCACCATACGGAGGAGTTCGAAAGGGCAGTCAAGACCGACAGAGCTCATAGTGCCATGGAGACAGGCGCCAGGATACTGACCAGGGCGGCGCTTAAGACCTGGCTGAACCGTGATCTCAGGGAAAAGATGAGATCGGCCATATCCGGATAGAGGTGGTCCGCTCCTATCCGCGATGAACCGGGAGGTGATGCAGCTTGAACAGGGAAGGACGAGACAAAGACAGTTTCTTCACCCTTACCCGCGACGACATAAAAGAGGAGACTCTCCCGGATCTGAAGAAAAACACCCTTCAGATCTTCCTGAGCATGCTGGTTTTCGTCACCTTCATATCGACCCAGATCTGGATGGACCGAAGGGCTATAGGGAGACACGAATCGACCTTCAACATACAGCAAAGTCGCCAGATAATGGTAGGAAGGGAGGCCATGGAGGACAGGCTAAGGTCCCTCATAAGCAGGCTGTCGAGCCTCACCAATACATCTCTCCCTCAGGCCATAAAGATGGACGCCACGGACTTTATCAAGGAGAGACTCTCCCTGATGGTCCATGCCAACGAAGACGTTGCGGCGGTCCTGTTGAAGCTGAAGGACGGCACAGGATGGGAATACTCCTACAACCGCCTTATCTCCCCCGGCCCGGCTGCCCTCAGAAAGGCCAGAGAGGCCATGGCACTGGGGATGGACGACCGCTCCAGAAAAGCCTCCCCCATAAGGGTGGATACCGTGGACATAGTGGATAGACACCCGATAATGGTGATTACCTTCGATATATTCTCAGGCCATGGAGAACCTCAAGGACATATGGTCGTAGCCCTTGACCTGCTGCCGGCCATAGATCGCTACGTAGTGCCCCTTCGAGGAGGGGCTCACGGATGGGCATACCTCGTCGACGAAGGAGGCAAGATCCTTTACCACCAGTTTCCGTCTCTGATCGGATCTTCGGCATCATCCTTTCTGACAGGAGACGGAGAAGCCATCGATACCATGATGAGGCACCCCAGCGGAGAGGGCTCCCTTTACGAAAACTACGGCTCGGGGCAGGACAGAAAGCTGGTGGCCTGGGATACTCTCAGGATATTGAATCGCAAGCTGTTACTGGTTCTGTCTACTCCTGAAGAGGACGTAGACGCCATAGTGCAGGAGGACAGGACACTGCGTTTTCTCCTGGGGCTCATGCTCCTCAGCTCTCTGTCTCTTTCGTTTCTTTGGGTAGCCGACAGAAGACACCGGGCTAAGCTAAGGGAAAGCGAGGCAAGATACCAGACCATAATCGACGATCAGTTCGAGCTGGTTAGCCGTTTCGACACGGACGGAAGGTTCTCCTTCGTCAACGACGCCTATTGCGGCTTTTTCGGATTTAAGAGAGAGGACGTACTGGGCAAACCTCTGGGATCGGTCAGGGACTCGAGATACGCCCGTATCTCTATGGAGTTGTTCAAGTCCATATCCACAGAGAACCCGTTCAACTTCAACGAGGAGAGAATATCCATGCCGGATGGTTCGACGAGATATTTAAGCTGGTCGAACCGAGGGATCTTCGACGAAAAGGGGAAACTCGTCGAGATACAGGGCGTCGCCCGAGATATCACCGACAGAAAAGAGGTCGAGTTGGCCCTCCAGGAGGAGACGTTACAGCTGGAAAACCTACACAGTATAGTGCAAAAGCTGACCTCCGCCGGAAGCAAGTCGGAATTGATACGTTCTCTTATAGAATCCCTGACCGAGGAAATGGACTACCGAAGCGCCTTCGTGTCTCTGAGATCCGGAGACGACGAAGGATCGGAACTGTTCAGCAGCGGCGACAGAAAAAGACCTCACGTTAAGACCGAGGACCAGGCTGTGACCACTGAGCACCCCCTCGTCCTCCAGCGGGAAGATCGACTCACACAACTGTCCGTCCCTGTGACCTTCAAGGGAAGAAAACTCGGCGTGCTTTCGGTCCTGTCGGTGGTAGAGCCTAAAGAAAGAGAGATCAAGAAGATCTCCATACTGTCGGACCATCTGGCGGGACTGCTCGTCCTGCTGGAGGTGATGGACAAGAGGACCAGAGAGGCACTGATAGACCCTCTGACCGATATATGGAATAGAAGGTACATACTCAAACACCTGGAGAGCGAGAACAACCGGATAAAACGCTACGGAGAGAAGGCCAGCCTGGCAATAATAGACCTGGGAGAGTTCAAGCTGGTGAACGATCTTTACGGCCATGAGGCCGGAGATGAGACCCTGAAGAAAATCGCTTCCGTCCTGAAGGAAAGCATAAGGATCTGCGACATGGTGGCCCGATACGGAGGGGACGAGTTCCTTGTGTACCTGCCGAACACGTCTCCCAAACAAGCGGAGGTAGTGCTATCCAGGGCCAGTCAGATGGTGGCGATACGTGACTTTCCCCATCCGGTAGCTCTCGATTACGGTATAGCGGGGTTCCCCGACGACGGAGAGACCATCGAGGAGATCATAAAGGTGGCGGACGACAGGATGTATGCCGCCAAGGCCAGGAGAAAACAAAAGATATAGACGATAAAAGCGCTCGCCCCTTAGAGGCGAGCGCTTTTTCGTACGTCTTACTTATCGATTTTTCCATAGAGCTGCCGGTAAACGAATAGGTTTCCCATGACCTTCTTCACGTATCCTCTGGTCTCGGTGAAGGGTATCTCCTCCATCCACAGGTCCAGGGATCTGTCTCCGAAAGACTTGTTCCATTTGTTGACGTTGCCGCTACCGGCGTTATAGGCCGCCAGCGACCACTCCAACCTTCTGTAGGAACGGAGCAACCTGGAGATATGGGCGGTACCGAGGGTTACGTTATCCCTCACCGAGAACAGATCGTATGTTCCCATCTTGAGGGTATCCGCCTCCCACTTAGCAGTACGGGGCATCAGCTGCATAAGCCCGGAAGCCCCTACCCAGCTCACCGCAGAGGGGTTGAAAGCGCTCTCCTGCTTCATTATGGACCATATCATGGCGGGTTCCACCTGAAAACGGTTCGCCATCTCCTCCACGACATCCCTGTAGGGCCTGGGATATAGGAATTTCGCCAGATCCCTGTAAACCCCGTCGGGCCCTACTGCATAGGACGCCAGCGAACGGGCGGCCCGAAAGGCCTCGTCCTCGTTGCCCATCCACGCCGCCAACCAGGCTCCGTTATACCTCTTCTGAGGATCTGAGCTACCGGAAAGACGCATCTTAGCGTGAATGACGAACCCCCAACGCTCCAGCTCGGACTTCTCCCTCTTTAACTTTCCCGCTCCCGGAACCATCGATACGGGGTCGCCGGGAAAGGCGAGATAGGAATATATCGACAACGGATAGTTTTCCGAGAGTGCCTTGAATGACTTAACCGCTTCGTCCGGACGATTCAGCCTCTCCAGACATCTGCCCTTCCAGTAAAGGTGCTCCGCCGGGGCCATTCCCTTGGAGCTCGACGCCTTCTCGAAAAAGGAGAGAGCCCCTTCGTAGTCCCCTTTGTCCCAACGAACCCAGGCCCTGTCCCACAGGATCGAGCTTGCCTCGGAGGATCGGGGGTAAAGCTTCAGGATCCTGTCCTCCTCGTCAGTCTTAGCCTCTCCGGAGAGGATCCCGGCGTAGGAGCTCTCCGCAGACAGAGCCCTGTCTCCGGAGAGCTCTCTGGAGGCCCTGAAGAGGATCTTCTCCGCCTCCTCCATATGTCCTCTTTTGGCTATAAGGGCGATCCTCCTGCTGCCCCGAACAACGTAATCGCTGTCATCCATGAAGATCAACCTGGACAACAGAGGAAGGGCCTCTCCATAACGCTTCAGCCGATAGAGGGCCATGGACCTATAGTAGAGGGCGCTCTGTGAGAAGGAACCGCTCAGGGGGACCTGAGCCAGATATTTCACCGCCTTGTCGTGATCCTCACGAAGATAGGCGGCGTATCCCAGACGGTAAGACTTTTCCCGGGACGGAGGCGCCTTCTCGAAAAGCTTCAAGGCCCTGGAGTTGAGGGGCCTTATCCTGAGAGCCGCCGAGGCGTCCGAGAGAGAGGGATCGGGAAAATCCATCAGATCGTCCAGGGTCTTGGCCTTCAATGTAGAGTCGTCCGTGGCCGAGAGCATCCTTCGCATCCATTTACGTCTTTCCTCCTCGTTGCCGGTGAGCCTCGACAGGGCATAGCAGACGTAGTAGGTCAAATCCTCGGGCGGCGAGGACAGATAGAGGTCCAATGCCTCTCCGTAGGCGGCCTTCGGATCGCCGATCCTCTCCAGGGCCAACACCCTCAGCATCGACGCGTAGGGTCTGATCTCCTCAGGGTAACGGTCTCCCACCTCATCCATCAAAGCAAGCGAATCTTCCCAACGGCCCTTCGTCCAGAGACCGTTGGCCAACATAGACATCTCCCTGGGAGACAGGTCCTCCGACGTCACGGAGGCCAACTCGTCCCATCGACGTTCCCAGAAAAGTCGTTCGACCTCCGAGGAGAACGACGGCGAGACCTCAAGCGAAAGCGACATAGCTAGACACAAAACCATGGAAAACATAAATTTTTTCATGTAAAAACAGGCCTCCTTCCGATCATATAACAGCATAACATGGCATACCTCACCTTCAAAGGGCTATAATCTCTACTGTAGAATCGAGAAAAAGGAGGTTTACCATGATAACCCGTTCCCTTATAGAGCTGATATTCTCAGCGGCCAGTATAGAGAGGTGGAACGACCATCCCAGACCGGTTCAGTTTACCGAGATGGCTAAACAGGCCCATAAGTTCGTCATAGCCTACGTCATAGGCCGCTACGAAGAGGACAGAGGCGCGGAGGTCGACTGGAACGCGATCATAGAGGGAGGAGTGTTCGAATACCTTCACAGGGTCGTGGTCACAGACATAAAACCTCCGGTCTTCCATCGATTGATGGCGAACGAGCCCCAGAGAAAAGACCTCAATCGATGGGTCATGGACAGGCTTTATCCGCTTCTGTCACCTCTTCCGGGCGGAGTCGCAGACAGGTGTCGGACCTATTTCGACGAGGACGACCACAGAGTAGAGAAAAGATATCTCCAGGCCGCCCACTATCTGGCTACGAAATGGGAGTTCGAGTTCATATACGGCTGGAGCCGTCCCATATTTCACATCGAAAGGACCAAAGAGGAGATCGAAAGACAGGTAAAAGAACATATGGACATAGAGGGGGTCAGGCAGCTTATAATGAGCGATAGTCTCCCGGAGAGCGACAGGGGGTTGGCCGGATTCATCTCCCTGGTCGGCCAGCTCAGGTTCCAGAAAAGATGGGCTCAGACTCCAAGGATCCCTCAGACCTCGGTGTTAGGGCACCTTCTGTTCGTAGCCGTCCTGTCATGGCTGGTCGTGCTGGAGACGGGGGGATGTTTCAGAAGAAGATACAACGCCTTCTACGGAGGGCTATTCCACGATCTTCCCGAGATCCTGACCAGGGACATAATATCCCCGGTAAAGCGATCCGTGGAGGGGCTGGACCAGCTGATAAAGGAGCTTGAGATGGAGGCCATAGCCACCGACGTGCTCCCTCTACTTCCCGAATCGTGGCATCCCGAGATGCTGACCTTCGTGAAGGACGAATTCGAGAACCGTATATGGCCGAAAGGGCAGACGGCCCCGACGATATTGGACCGAGACATAGGGGAGGATCAGGACAGAGACGAGCTGAACCCCATAGACGGCAGGATAATCGAATCCTGCGACAAGCTGGCGGCCTTCATAGAGGCGTCCGAATCCGTAAGGCTAGGCATAAAATCCAACGAACTTTTCGAGGGCAAGAGAAGCATATATATGCGATACGCCCATAAATGCGTCAACGGCTACCCGGTAGGGGTACTGTTCGATTACTTCCGATAGAAAAAGAAGGTGCGACCGCAGATGACGGAAACGGAAAGACCGATGCAGGAAGAGGAAGAGAAAAAACCGTCCCTCCTGAAGAGATTCGGGAGAAACTTCGTCACAGGACTTCTGGTATTTCTGCCGCTGGCCATACTCATATTTATAGTAAGGCTCCTGGTGCAGACCTTGACCACCGTCGCCAAGATACTCTTCGGCTTCACCGAATCGGTGGAGATGACCATGATCATGTTCGTATCCATAGTATTCGTGATAACCTACGCCGGGAGCAAGTTCGCCCGCAGAGAACGATGGACCCTGAACTCGCTGGAGAGAGCCATAGTGGCCATCCCTTTGGTCGGGTCTTGGTACGAGACCATAAAGGACCTGGTCGGATCCTTCACGGGGACAGGGAAGACCGACGCATATCTGGGGGTGGTGCGGATACCCATGGGCCCGGGGCATCTTCTGGGTTTCGTCACCAGAAGGGACGTGGAGCCGGACGGCAGAGTTATGCTCAGCATATTCATGCCCACGGCCCCCAACCCTACATCCGGAATAGTCATGTTCTTCTGCGAGGATGACATAACCTACGTAAACATATCTCCGGAGCACGCCTTCAAGATCATCATCTCGCTGGGACTGAAGCGCTAGGAGAACATCCCCGTGCTGAGATACTTTTCCCCTCTGTCGGGCAAAACCGTCACCACCAAACCTTCGGGGCCGATCTCCCTGGCCTTCACCACAGCGGCGTGGAGATTTGCCCCGGAGGATATTCCGCAGAGGAGACCCCATCGAGAGACCAGCAGCCTGGCTCCATCCCTCGCCTCTTCGTCGTCTACTGCGACGATCTCGTCGATCAAATCGACGTCCAGGACCTTGGGAACGAAGCCGGCTCCGATGCCCTGGATGTCGTGAGAACCGGAACGGCCTCCGGACAGCACGGAGCTTCCCTTAGGCTCCACAGCGACCACCGAAAAAGAACGTCCTGCCCCTCTGAAGGCTTCGGCGATTCCGGTCAAGGTACCGCCGGTACCGACCCCCGCCACGAAGGCATCTATCCGCCTTCCCCAGAGATCACGGAGTATCTCCTGACCGGTGGTCACCCTATGGGCCCAGGGGTTCCCGGGATTGGAAAACTGGTCCATCGTCAAGGCTCCGGGGATCTCCGCTACCAGCTCCTCCGCCCTTCGGACGGCCCCCATCATACCCTCTCCTGCGGGAGTAAGGACGACCTCGGCTCCGTAAGCCTTCAGCAAAGACCTCCGCTCGACCGACATGGACTCGGGCATGGTCAGCATTACCTTGAGCCCCAGACCTCGACTCAACATGGCCAGAGCTATTCCGGTATTGCCCGAGGTGGGCTCCACCACGACGGTCCCATCGCAGAGTTCCCCTCGTTCCTCCGCCCGACGGAGCATCCCCCAGGCGGCCCTGTCCTTTATGGACCCTCCTACGCCGTTCCCCTCTATCTTCAGGGCTATCTCCGCACCGTCCTCGAAGGGACGCACCACGATCATAGGACTCTCCCCTATGGCCTTCGACTTGACCAGCTCGTCCACCTTATATCTCATCACGCGACCTCCATGTTTTTTCCAATCCCGGCCATCGAGGCCTCCATGTCGGCTAGACGACGTTCCAACTCGGCCACCTTTACCGCAAGCCGAGGCTCTCCGTCCTTTATTCCTGCCGGCTCTCCAACTACCGTTACACCGTAGGGAACATCGTCCAACACCACGCTGCCCGCCCCTATACGGGCTCCGTCTCCTACCTTCACAGCTCCGAGGACCAGTGCTCCCGCACCTATGATTACTCCATTCCCGATCGACGGGTGTCTCTTTCCCTTCACGTTTCCTCTGCCGCCCAAGGTCACTCCATGATACAGGACCACGTCGTCGCCCACTTCGGCGGTCTCTCCCACCACGACCCCCATTCCGTGATCTATGAAGACCCTCCTGCCGAGGACGGCTCCGGGATGGATCTCCACTCCGGTGAACCATCGGGCAAGCTGACTTATTATCCTGGGAACCAGCGGAACTCTCCAAAGACCCATCCGATGGGTGACTCTATGAGCCCATATGGCGTGAATACCGGGATAGCATAGGAGCGCCTCCAAAACGCCTAGCCATCCGTCCGGAAGAGCCGGATCCTCTCTTTTGATTACCTCCACGTCCTCGATCAGACGACCGAAAAAACCCTTGTTTTCACTTTTCATGGCTCAGACCTCCCGAAAAAGACAAAACCGTAGCGATCGAAGACGAAACAAAAAAACGGAACCGCCCTTACAGGGCGATCCCGTTGAGATCCCGTATTACCGGGTATATTCGTCAAGAGAGTTGTCGTATCCGTCTCGCGGACCGCAACGGGCCAATATGCCCCGCAGTCCACGACTGCGGCGGATCAGTAGTTCATCCACCGACAACAACAGCTGAAAAAATTGAGAGCTTCTAGACGGACGTACATATGACTATCTCCCTTCATCTGTCTTGATTATCAGGCAAGATAACATAGACCGACCGATACAGTCAACCCCTTTTTTCAGTGGAACTTGTTGTTGTTATACTTGGTTATGAGGTTCCAGTTAAGCCCCCACCAGGCTCTTTCCACCTGGTCCATGCACTCTAATGTGAAATCGGTGAGGTATTCCCTGGCCTTCTCTGGACTCTCTTTGTACAGCTTGGCAGCCTTGGCGTCCACCTCGGCTATGCGATCGAAGAACCCCTTCTCCATGGGATCTCTCACAGCTCTAAGATCGGTCATGGCATCGCCGTAACGATGGTTTACCAGCTCATCGGAGAGGATGAACCCCCACTGGGTCGACTCGAGGCTAAACTGTTCGCGATCGAAGGTTCTCCAGCTCTCCTTTGTGTCGGTCACGCCGTTGTATATGGGCACGTAGCAGCTGGTATGGGGGTTATCGTAGCCGAACCAGAGAATGGTCCTCATAACATCCGGAACGTCACTCCTGGCCTGGGAGACGAAGCTGTAGGCACAGTCCCATTTGGAGACGGGACGGTTGTAATCGATTCCCAGAAGGCGACGAACGTCCCTGTTGGGGAACGGGGTTGCCAGAGGGCTCTTGACGCACTTCTCTCCGTCCCTGACGTACCAGGCCCCGTCTTCGTACATGTCGAAGGGGGTTCCGGTCATGTGGCTTCTGAGCATCTCCATCACGTCAGCCACGGATATCTTCTTCTCCGGCTTGATGGCGAAGGGATAGGACATGGTCTCTGCATTGGGATCCCACTCTCTGGAGGGAGCCAGGATCTTGTGGATCGTGTGAAGCCTGTTGCGGACCCACATGGACGAAAGGGCCCAGTCGTCGTTTCCGGTTAGGGAAGAATAGGCCCTCTGCCAGATGAAGGGCTCGCCCCCTTCGAGGTCGTACCATCCCATGTCTATGGCAAACTGCCTGTACCCCTCGGCGACCATGAAATTATCCTTGTCGTCTGGATCGATCTCCTGAATACGACTCATGTTCGGGACCACGACGACCATATCGTCCGGGACCCTCTGGGCGACCCATATGGCTCCGGGCTTGCCGCTCTCGGGAGTCCACATCATGCCGGTGCTGCGAAGCTCGAATATCCAGGCCTCCTCCGAGTCGGTCACGGAGAGACATTCTCCCTCGCTGCCGCAGGAGGGAAGGAAGCCGTACTTCTCTGCCAGATCTCCCATAACCCTTATGGCCTCCCTGGCCGTCTTACCCCTCTGAAGGCCGAATACCTCCAGCTGCTCCACAGTCATGATGGCCCTGGCGTCGGGGCGGAAGGTCTTGAGCTCTTCCTTCTGACCGATGGTGGTCTCTCCTATGGCCACTCCGTGCTCGTTCATGAAGGGATATCCCACGTGGAAGTAGGAATAGGTCTTCTCCACCTGGGGGATCTCACCTATCTTGACCGCTGGACCGTATTCCTCGTTGGTTATGTTCCAAAACACCGAAGCGGTCTCGCCTTTCTCATGGGTCCTTCCGGGAATAATCCTGACCCTGGCGTCGTAGAAGGCACCGTCGGCGGTATGGGAAGTTATCACCGATCCGTCCACGGTGGCGTCCTTACCAGCCACGATGTCGGTACAGCCGAGGGATGGACCTACCATAAATACGGAAATAGCCAGAGCGCCTATGAAGCGTATTGCGGATTTTCTCACAGGTATCTCTCCTTTCGTTCCAAACAACTCGTATCGTCGAAACCACGCCAACCCCGTAAATACACCTCCATCGTCTTCAATCTACCTATTTCCGACTTAGGAATCAACTTTATGTTCTATTCTTTTCCGTTTTGTTCGTTTTTTTACGCGAGCCTATCGACATGGAGGCAATTGAGGGGTTTGTGTGCTATCATCTCTTTCTATATTCGAGCTTAAGGAGGCAACTATATGTGGTTGCGACAGATAGCCGAACATATACCGCTCTTCGGATCGATAGCCAACGCCGTCGCTATCGTCATAGGAACGTTGTTCGGCCTGACTTTCAGATCCAACCTGCCGTCCTCGGTCACCACGGCGGCTTTTCACTCTATCGGTCTCGTGACCCTTTGGCTAGGGGTGTCCATGACGGGATCCACCGGTAACGTTCTGGTGCTGGTGTTCAGCGTCGTTGCAGGCACAATAGCGGGGGAGTTTCTCGATCTGGACGGAAGGCTCCGAAGAGGAGCCGAATCCCTACAGAAGAAGATAGGGGCGTCGGGGAACGCAACGGAGGGATTCATGACCGCCTCGTTGGTGTTCTGCATGGGGTCCATGGCGATACTGGGAGCCATAGAGGAAGGGGTCGGAGACTGGCCGAGGCTCCTCCTTACTAAGTCGCTGATGGACGGCATTGGGTCGGTGGCCTTCACCGTATCGCTTGGAGTCGGAGTAGGCCTGTCGGCTATATCGGTCTTCCTGTATCAAGGATCCATAACCCTTGCCGCCAGTGCCCTTCAACCTTACATGACCCAGACCATGATAGACGAGATCTCGGCGGTCGGAGGGATAATGCTCATAGGGATAGGCCTGGGAATACTGGAGATAAAGAGGATAAAGGTGATGAACATGCTGCCGGCACTCCTCGTGGCGGCAATCATATCGGCTTTCATCTAGCCATACGGGAAAGAGCGGGGGACTCCCCTCCTCTTTCCCGTATTCTATTTTTAGATGTGTTTCCAGTGCTTGAAGCCCTCTCCAACCACCTCGGCGACGTCGGATAGGACGATGAAGGCCCTGGGATCTACGGACACTACGAAACGCTTGAGCTCCATGGCCTGCCTCCTGTTTACGACCACTATAAACATCATCCTCTCGTCGCCGGTATAGGCCCCCTCGGCCTTTACAACCGTGGCGCTCTTGCCAAGTATCTCGAGGATAAATCGTCGGACCTCGTCGTCTTTGGACGTTATCACCGTGACCTGTTTTCTCCTGTCGAAGGACTTCAGGACGCTGTCTATGACCAAGCTCTCCACATACAGGGCAATGCCTCCGAGCAATAATTTCTCCAGATCTACGACGAACCATGATCCGAGAAGTATGGCTATGTTTATGTAAAAAGAGTACATACCGACGTCGACTCCCCACCTCTTCCTGGCAGCCATCACTATGACGTCGGTCCCCCCTGTGGAGGCCCCCACACGAAACACCAATCCTATACCCAGCCCACCGAAAACACCGGCCAGAATAGCCGCCAGAAACTCGTCCTGTAGCATCGGATAGGAGAACAGCTCGAAAAACGCCACAGCCCCGGAGGTTAGCATAGAGACGTAAAGAGTCCAGAGAACGAACCGAGGAGACAGGACCTTCCATCCCCAGCCAAGCAGAAAAACGTTTCCGAAAGCTATGACCCACGCAGGAGAGATATTCCAGACATATTTTGTCAAAATAGCGATTCCGGCCAGACCGGCACCGGCAAAACGATAGGGAATAGTGAGAGCAACTATGGCAAAGCTCATCAGAACAGTCCCAACGGTAGCTAGCCAAAAAGTGTTCCACTCCCTGCGGACCAATTCCGCAAAACGCCCTACAAGGCGATTAGGCGACATAAACTCCATTTCAAACCTCCCACTAAAAATTCCGAGAAATAAAGAAAGCTCTCTAAACACCATGATAGGTATTTTTACCTATCTAAATCGACGAGGATACCTTATAATAAGCGTAGGATATTCCACCGAAAGGAGGCGGAGCAGATGAACACGAGAAAGATAATAACCCTGGTGACCGTCTTTCTGATCATCGGGGGAACGTTGTACTTCAAGGGACTGAAAGGCACGGAGACACCTGCTACAGCGGAGGACAATGCATCGGAGAATTATCCTATCCTCCTCGACCTCAGCGCACCGGGCTGACCTGCCTGCGTCGAGATGGCGCGAATCCTGGAAGGGTTCGAGGAAGGGTACGACGGCGTAACGGTCAGAAAGATAAACCTCATGGAGAACATGGACTACGCGAAAAAATACGGAGTAAGGGTGGTCCCCACATTGGTATTCCTGTCCCCTGAGGAAGAAGTGCTCCTAAAGCACGAGGGGATAATGAACTCCGAACAGCTCAAGGACAGCTGGAAGGAGCTCGGATACGAACTGGAGGACTTGAAATGACCGGGAGGTATCGCCTTGGGTAACCTACTGGCCGCGGTCCAAGCCGCCCTATCTGGCACAGGCTCTGCGGCACTTGTAGCGGCCTTCGTATGGGGCATATTCAGCGTCCTTTTGAGCCCTTGCAGCTTGGTGAGCATACCACTTGTAGTCGGTTATATCCAGGGGCAGGAGGAAAAGGGAACGAAGAACGCTCTCCTGGTCTCGGGAGCCTTCTCCCTGGGGATACTGGTCAATATAGCCCTGGTAGGAATGGTGATCGCCTCCGCAGGAGCTCTCATGCAGGGACTCAGCTCCGCCATGAACTACATCGTATCGGCGGTGCTCTTCGTCTTCGGCCTTCATCTTCTGGACGTGATAACGATCCCCTGGTTCGTTTCGGGAAACGTAAAGGCCGGGAACAAAAAGGGTCTGCTAGGAGCCCTGGCTCTTGGAACGGTATCCGGAATGGCGCTTGGCCCCTGCACCTTCGCCTATATGGCCCCTATGTTGGTCATAGCCATGAAGGCATCGACGGACAGCCTCGCCAGGGGGGCGTCCATAGTAACACTCTACGGCCTGGGCTACGCTTTGGTCATTCTACTGGCCGGGACCTTCGCGAACGGATTGGACCGATACATGAACTGGACCGACAACAGCAAAGGGCCTTTCGTGATCTCCCAGATATGCGGATGGCTCGTGGTGGCAGCTGGAGCCTACTTTCTCTACGTTGCCTAGAAAAGGATACAGATGGAGCGTGCCGTTCAGGTACGCTCCATCTTTTGTTGCAAAAACACCTCCGAGTATTTAGAATTGACGATACAGGGCTTCGCTCTGACATATCATCGAAGGGAAGTGTTTTATCGTGAAAGTCTTCAGGCGTACGTCGACGATACTGCTTATGTCCTTGATATTGATGGGACTCACCGCGGTAACCTCTACGGCGGTGACGGTGAAGATGTCCTACAACGGACCGCCGAAAGCGGAGGACAACGCAGTCCACGCCTTCGCGGAAAACTTCAAGAAGTTGGTCGAGGAGGGAACCGAGGGACGGGTTACCTTCGAGCTCTTCCCCGATAGCCAGCTGGGGACGGAAGAGGAGCGAATGGAGCTCCTGATGAAGACCGGCCTTAACCAGCCGATGGCCAATATAGCCTCCTTCGCCGGAGTGGCTCCGGTTTTCCCCGAGATATACGCCTCGTCCATACCCTTCATGTTCGATTCCTACGAGGCGGCCCACATATTCTTCGATAAAAGTCAGTACTGGAAGAAAGCCCAGGAGGAGTTCCGCAACAGGACCGGGGCGGTGCTGCTGGAGGCGGTCGAGGAAGGCGGATTCCTGGCCTTCACCAACTCGAAGAGAGCCATACACGGCCCGGACGACTTCAAGGGACTCAAGTTCAGAGGAATGGACGAGGGTCAGTTGGCCATATACAAGGCCTTCGGAGCCAGCGGAACACCCATCCCCTGGACGGAACTCTACATGGCCCTCAAGACCGGTGTCGTTGACGGTCAGATGAACCCGGCCATGTACATAATCATAGGTAGCCTCTACGAGGTACAGAAATACATGACTCTGGCCAATATACAGTACTCCGATCAGTTCTTGGTCATGAACGGTGACCTGTTTGATTCCCTCTCCGAGGAGGATCGCAGGGTAGTCGTCGAGGCGGGCAAGGAGGCCAACCGCATCAGCCGCATGGAGGTGGAGGCGGCTGACTCCAAACAGGTGCAATACCTGAAGGAAAAGGGTATGGAGGTATACTCTCCCGACGAAAACGAGATGGATCAGTTCAGAGAAAAGGGACAACCGGAATACATAAAATGGCTCAAGACCAAGGCGAGTCAGGAATGGCTGGACCTGGCGGTGCAATGCGCCACCAGAGCGAACGAGGCGTCAAAGGAATAGCGCTATGGACGGCTCGAGCGACCTCGGAAAAGTCCAGAGGATGGCCGTCGCCATGGAGCGACTCAGCGCCGTGGTGGCCGGCTTTCTCCTGTTGGTCAACGTGGGAGATATAGTGCTAGGCATCTTCTTCCGTTACGTTATGAAAAGCTCGATCATATGGACCGAGGAGGTAGCTCGATATTCCCTGGTTTGGTTGGTGATGTTGGGCGCGGCGGGAGCCCAGGCAAATGGGGACCATATGTCGATAGACTTTCTGGCGCCGCGTTTCCCAAGATGGCTGAAAAAGGTCTCCTACATAGCCAGGATGGGAATACAGGCGGTGGTACTGATCCTCCTGATATGGCTCGGCAGCAAGAACGTCGCAGGGACCTGGACCATGAAGACCATGGCTCTAGGCATCCCCAAGGCCATTCCGCTCATGGCCGTTCCCATCGGCATGTCCATGTTGTTGATGCAGCTCCTGCTCCAGGAGCTGCATCGCCCCTCAGACGGAGGTGACCGGTCATGACGGGACTCATGCTCCTGGGAGGGTTCTTCCTCCAGATGGCTCTGGGAGTGCCCCTCTACGCCTCCTTGTTGTTCACGGGATTTCTCGGCATATTGGGTACTGGAAACCTGACGCTCCTCAGGGCCATTCCGCAGCAGTTCTTCGGAGGAATGGACGTTTTCTCGCTGATGGCCATTCCCTTCTTCATACTGGCCGGAAGCCTGATGAACCGTTCTGGACTGACCGATCGACTGATCGACTTCAGCCGTCTGTTAGTAGGGTCGGTCCGGGGGGGGCTGGGATACGTAAACGTGGTGGGAGGCATTATTCTGGCTGGGGTAAACGGTTCCGCCGCGGCGGACGCCTCGGCCCTGGGATCCATTCTGATACCGGCAATGGAGAAAGAGGGTTTTCCCAAAGCCTATGCCGCAGGGCTTACCGCCGGAAGCTCGCTGATAGGCCCGATAATACCGCCCAGCATATTCATGATAATCTACGCCGCCATGACCAACACATCCATAGGTGGGCTGTTCGCCGCTGGGGTGGTCCCGGGGCTGGTCCTCGGGCTGGCCTTCATGGTCATGAACTGGTTCTTCTCCAAACGCTACAAGGTTCCCATGACCGACACCGCCGCGGTTAGGGCCAGGGCCAAGACCATACTGAGAAAGTCAGTAGCGGCACTAATTGCGCCACTGATAATAGTCGGAGGTATCGTGACCGGGGTGGTGACCCCAACCGAGTCAGGAGCTCTGGCTGTGGTCTACTGTCTGCTGGCGGGGATAGCCGTCACAAGGCAACTGACATGGTCCGGCCTCTGGGACTCGATCTACGAGACGGTCAGGCTCACCAGCGCCATCTTTCTGATAATGGGAGCCGCTACGGTGGTAGGGTGGTTTCTAAAGTGGGAGAGGGTAACACAGAAATTCGCCTCTGTGATAGTGGGGATGGGACTGTTGGAACATCCTTGGCTGCTGATGCTAGTGCTCAGCTCCATAATTTTCGTCATAGGGATGTTCATGGAGGAGGTGGCGGTGCTCACCTTGCTGACCCCTGTCTTCGCCCCTCTGGCGGTAAAGGCGGGGATAGACCCATTCCACTTCGGCATAGTAATGACCTTGAACGTGACGATAGCATTGATAACCCCTCCCGTCGGGGCCTGCAACTATATCGTGGCAGCGGTGGGCAAGGTACCGCTAGGAGACCTGTTCCGGGAGATATGGCCCTTCATAGCGGTGGCCATGACCGTGTTGATGGCCATAATATCCTTTCCGGCGATAACGGTCACGTTGCCCCGAATGTTAGGTCTCTAGTGACGGAGGTGAAAATATGACGAAAAAAACCCCTCTTCTGGTCGAAAGCGGAGAGCCTCTCGTATCGGCCAGCCTGTACCCCGAAAAGATACTGTCCAGGCCTCAATATTTCATACAGGGCCTTAAGGAAAGCATCCCCGAGTCGTTTCTCCGAGTAGGGGTCTACGAACGGCTGGTAAGGGCGGCGGATCGCCTTCCGAAGGGATGGAAGTTCGTTCTTCTGGACTGCTGGAGAGCTCCCGAGCTACAGAGGGAGCTGTTCGACACCATAAAAGACGAGATTTTCAGGGACCATCCGGAACTATCGCCGGACGAGGTGGACCAAAGGGCCAGGATATTCGTGGCCTACCCCTCGACCGAGCCAGATCTCGTATCGGGACACTGTACGGGAGGATCGGTGGACCTGACCCTGGCGGACGAAAAAGGACGGGCCGTTCCCATGGGCTCGGGGTTCGACGAGACCTCCGAGAGGTCCTACACCGACCACTACGACAGGACCCTGGAGAGTAAAGATGCCCTTTCCCAGGAGGAAGAGGATATACGGAACAACAGGAGGTTACTGCTGAATCTCATGGAGAGCGAGGGGTTCTCCAATTATCCCAATGAATGGTGGCACTTCGACTACGGCAACAGGAACTGGGCAATCAGAACAGGTCAGGAAAAGTGCATATACGGTTTCGTCCGTCCCAATATGAGATGGCGAAGTTGACGAAACAAACGATAGCCCCGCCCGGGCTCTATTTAGCCCGGGCGGGGCTATCTCATGGACAGACACTCGGAGAGATACCCTTCAGTCGAAATGGACTCCCTCTATAGCCAATAGTTTACTCTTGATCCCCAGTCCGCCGGAATATCCACCGAGAGAGCCGTCGGCCCCTATTACCCTGTGACAGGGGATAACCACCGGTATGGGGTTTCTGCCGTTGGCACCACCTACTGCTCTGCAGGCCTTCGGCTTGTCGATCGATGCGGCCAGCTGGGAATACGACACCGTGGTACCGTAGGGGATGGCCTTCAAGGCGTTCCATACCTTCAGCTGAAAATCGGTGCCGTTCAGGGAAAGAGGCAGATCGAATTCCCTCAGCTCTCCGGCAAAGTAGGCCCTAAGCTGTTCCACTGCCTCTCTGAGATCCGAGGGAGACCGTCGCCAACGGTCGAATAGAGACTTAGGGGCATCCTTGCCCTCGTACAGTCTGATCCTGCTGATCCCTACTTCGTCCATGACCACCAGGGCACCGCCCCATTCGGTCTCGACGTTGTCGTAGAGCATCTTACCTCAAGCCTCCCATTATGTTTACCATCCAACCGTAGAGGACCGGTATATGCTGAGGTTTAAAGGCGAAGGTAGCGAAGGCCCCCATGGCGACCACACTGTGTAGGATAGACAGGAACCCCTCGTATTTCTCCCTCAAGGCGATATAGCCCAAGGTCCACATACATATGGCCATACCTATGATGTAGAAGATAACCGGACTGCCTGCGTCGGGCAGATGGGTCATTATTCTTATCTTGAGGACCGCGTAGGCGGACCATCCCATCAGGAAATAGGCCTGAGCTATGAAAAACACCAGGTCCAGGGCCACCCTCAACAGCTTGCTCTGAAGATCGTCGCCAGTGGTATCGCCGAACTCCCCGGAGGCGATGGAGCGCCTGGTTCCGGACACGAAAGGGGTCACGTACCGAGCGTACAGCACCGCTATGATGTAACCCCACAGTATCAACGACAGTGTGAAAGAAAAAGCCTTCATGCGCTACATCTCCCTCAGAACGTAATCCAGATGGCCCAATCCGACGGCCTCTCCGTGACGAAGCTGCTCCATCGAATCGATCCTGTCGTACAGTTCCTTGAAGGGATCGGTCCCGGCCCTGGAGATCACCATATCGAGACAGGCCTTGTCCAAAGCTACAGGATCGGTCGAGGCGGCAAGTCCTATGTCGGGCACCACCGGGGCGTCGCTCCAGGGGACGCAATCGCACTGAGGCGTCACGTCCATTATGAAGTTCAAAAAAACCGTCTTTGTTTCCTTGTCCGCCACGGCTCCCAGGGCGTACTCGGCCATCCTCCGGTGAAACTGGACTACGTCGGTCCTCCAGTCCAGAGAGATCGCCGAGGCGGGACAGACAGTGAGACATTCGCCGCAGCCGATACAGACGTCCTTATCTATAACGGCCTTTCCTCCCGTCATGGAGATGGCCTTGACCGGGCAGTTTCTGAAACAACGGCCGCATCCCACGCATTTTTCGTCGTCTACCGACATCCTGGCCGAATGCTGCTCCTTCTTACCCTCGGCGGGAGCGCACCCCATGGCCAGATTCTTCACCGCACCTCCGAAACCCGCCATGACGTGCCCCTTGAAATGGGACAACACTATCATCGAGTCGGAGGAACGGATGTCCGAGGCTATCTTGACAGAGGAGAACATCTCTCCCCTCACGGGGATCTCCTGAAAGTTCCCGCTCCTGAGACCGTCGGCTATTACCAGAGGAGCCCCCGTTACCTCGTAACCGAAGCCGTGCTCTATGGCGGTCAGAAGATGGTCCACCGAGTTCTTCCTGCTGCCGGTGTAGAGAGTGTTCGTGTCTGTAAGAAAGGGCTTAGCTCCCTTTTCCTTGGCCCAGTCCACCGCTTTTCTCACGAAGATAGGGCGTATGAAACCGTCGCATCCCCTCTCGCCGAAATGGAGCTTTACCGCCGTAAGGTCCCCTTTTCGTAAAGTCCTTCCTCCGGCTGCTTCCAGAAGACGACGTATCTTGTTGCCCTTGTTGTCCTCCGGCGTCTTGCTCCTCATATCGCTGAAATAAACGGTCGAAGTCATCGGCTCCCCCCCTATAAAAACTGATCTGCTATTCCACAAGACTTAAAAAATCCCGTCCTCTATAATAGCAACTTTAGGGGACAAAAGCACGAAATGCCGGGACAGGATCTAAACCTTGACGACCATATCCGGAGGATTCACCCAACGGCGCATCTCCGCCCTGACCATGTACCAACCCAGCATACCGCCACCCACGTCGACGATCGGGAAAGAAAGCCATACTCCATCCACTCCCATCAGAGGGGGAAGTATAAACAACGGGGGCAACAGAAAGATCACCTGGCGGCATATATTGAGGATAAGGCTCTGTTTCGCCTTACCCAGGGCCTGAAATACGAACCCCGATATTATGGCGACTCCCGCCAGGGGGGCCCCTATATAGCCTATTCGGATGGCCCTCTCAGCCAAATCCAGCAGAGGCTCGCTCTCCTTGTTGAACAGCATGGCCATCTGCCTCGGGAAAAGCTCTGCAACTATCAACGAACAGAGGAAGAAAATCACCGCGGACGCCATGGCCATGCCGACGGTCTTCTTAACCCTGTCGAAATTCCCCGCCCCGTAGTTGTAGCCTATTATGGGTTGAGACGCCTCTCCTATACCGACCGCCGGCATGAACAGCAGACTGTCGAGGCTGAAGAAGATACCCATGGCAGAGACCGCCAGCTCCCCTCCCAGACGGCTCAGTGTACGGTTGAATATGACCATTACGAAGACGAAAAACATCTCCATCATGAAGGGAGAAAACCCCACAGCTATCATCTCCGCCATTATCCTCTTTCTGGGGCGGAAGCTCTCTCGGGTGAAACGAAGCTCGCCCATCCCCTTAAGATAGAACAGCAACACCCAGCAGGCGGCTCCCAACTGAGCCAGCACCGTCCCGAGAGCCGCCCCTTTAACTCCCATGCCCATCTTAACTATGAAAACCCAGTCCAGAAAGACATTGGTGCAGGCCCCAAGGATAAGGGTCCACATAGCATATCTCGGATGCCCCTCGGCCCTTATGAAGTAATTGCAGCAAAAGCTTATCAGCTGAAATGGAACGCCCCAAAGTATGACCGACATATAGGATCGAGTGAGAGGCATCAGGGTCTCGCTGGCACCGCAGAGATACATAAGCTCTTCCATAAAGGAAAAGACCAGCACCATGAGGACCACCGAGGAGATCAAGACGGCCAGGAAGCCGTTTCCCATGGCAAGTTGAGCCCTGTCTTGCTCGTTCTCCCCGAGTCTCCTGGATATCTGAGACGAGGTTCCCACTCCTATCAGAATACCGGTGGATATAACGAGAAGGAAAAACGGGAAAGCCACGGTTATAGCGGCTATCCCGTTAGGACCGACGGCGTGACCTATGAACATCCGATCCACTATGTTATAAAGGGCACTGGCGACCATTCCCACTATGGCTGGAAGGGAAAACTGAAAAAGCAGCCGCCAGATCGGGTCACTACCCATGCGCTCAGAACGTTCTTTAGATGTCATTTTTGCTACCTCCATATTTCATGCGACTCGCGGGTCGGTCAACCCATTCTACGACAAGATAGGAAAAAATGGCGATTTTTATATCGGTAATCTAAAAACATAAAGATAAAACCCCAAGGAGGTGCTACCATGAAAATCGATATCGTGTTGGAGACCTCCGACACATCTTTATACCTTGTGGATCTTCCACAGCCGATCGAGGGATTCGAACACTTCATATGCTCCTGGATACTGGAGGATCGAGCAAAAGAGATCGTGTCGGTGGTGGACTGCGGCCCCCGCTCCTCCATACCGGTACTGGACGGGGCCCTGAAATCTTTGAAACTACGGCCGGACAGACTTCTGCTTACCCATATCCACCTCGACCACGGAGGAGGTGCGGGAGATCTGTGTAGACTCTACCCCGACATGACTGTTACGGCACACCGAAGAGGGCACCGTCACCTGATGGACCCCGAAAGACTTTGGAAGGGAAGCCTTCTGGTGCTCGGAGACACGGCGACATCCTACGGAAAGCCACTGCCGGTACCGGAAAAATCTCTGAACTATGCCCTTTCAGATATATTTACAATAGAGACCCCGGGACACGCTCACCATCACCTGTCGTTCCTATATTCCGGGGACAGGAGGATACTCTTCGCAGGGGAGGTCGCAGGGGTATGTGCCGATCGCATGGTAAATCGATGGTACAGAGATAAAACAAAAAAGGCCCCCTACCTTAGACCGGCAGCCGCTCCCCCCTTCCGCATCGAAATTGTCAGAGAATCGCTCCGATCCATCCTGAAACTGGATCACGACCTGTTCTGTCCGGGACACTATGGACCGGTCGACGACGGAGCGACCTTCATGGAAAAAGCCCTTGACCAGCTGAATCTTTGGGAGGAGACTATCTCCCTAGCTCGTGAAGACGAGGATCCCGACGCCCTGGTGGGCCATCTCATCAAGACGGACCCGGCTTTGAAGCCCATGGAGGACTTTCTTCCCGAGGTGATATCGAGAGAGAGAGCCTTCATGACCAACAGCGTGAGGGGTTTTATGAAAGATATATCGGATAAAAACTGAGAGGAGACGTATTATATGCTGAAAGCCATAGTAGGAGGAACGGTAGAAACGATATCGTCCGGGACGATTCAGGGAGGTACCGTCCTGATAGAGAACGGCAGGATAAAAGAGGTCGGAGCGGGACTTTCCATACCAGGCGAAGCTGATATCGTAGACGCCTCGGGCATGACGGTCACCCCGGGCCTCATAGACGCACACACCCATATAGGGACCTGCCCGGAGGGAATTCCCTACTCCATGACTGACGAGAACGACATGACCGACCCGAGCACCCCTCAATTGAGGATATTGGACTCTATATACCCATTCGACGAAGCCTTCGGCGAGGCTAGGAAAGGAGGAGTGACGGCGGTGCAGGTCCTTCCGGGAAGCGCCAACGTCATAGGAGGACAGGGGGCCGTCATAAAAACCAGAGGTCTAGTCGTGGACGAGATGGCTGTCCTTGCCCCGTCCGGCATGAAGGCAGCCCTGGGAGAGAATCCCATAGGGGTCTACAAAGAGAAAAACCAGCTGCCAACCACGAGGATGGGCAACGCCGCCTGCATGAGGAACACCCTTCAGGAAGCCTTCAACTACAAGGCCGCCAAGGAACACTGGCTAGCCAAAAAAGACGAAAACAAGGATCCCTTCGAGATAAAACCCGGCATGGAGGCTCTGCTGCCGGTGGTGGAGAAAAAGATGCCCCTCAGGGTACACTGCCACAGGGCCGACGACATAGCGACGGCCGTAAGGACCGCCGAGGAATTCGGGATAGAGCTGACCCTGGAACACTGCACAGAAGGACACCTCATACTGGACTACCTGGCGTCGAAGAAAGTAATGGCGGCGGTAGGCCCCACCCTATCCTGCCGTCCTAAGATAGAGCTCAGACACATGACCTGGGACACCCTTAAGGTCTTCTCCGAGAGGGCGATCCACTTCTGCATAATAACGGACCACCCAGTGACCCCGGTCCACTCCCTGATGCTCTGCGCCACCATGGCCCACCGGGCTGGACTGTCCAGGGAAGAGGCCCTAAGGGCAGTAACCCTGTCCTCGGCTGAACATCTTGGCCTGGAGGCTAGAATGGGATCTCTGGAGCCGGGGAAGGACGGAGACATAGTCCTATGGAAGGGCGACCCCTTCGACGCAAGAACGGAGGTAGCCATAACCTTCATAGACGGAGTAGAGGTCTACAGGGCCTAGAAAAAAAGGCGGAGCCGGGATGCTCTCGGCTCCGCCTTTCTTTCTACCTTTCAAGAAGGAAACACGCCACCTCGTGATCCTTCTCCACCTCCACCAGAGGTGGTTCTTCCTCTCTGCACCTATCCATGGCGTAAGGACATCTGGTGTGGAACCGACATCCCGAAGGCGGATCTATAGGAGAGGGAATGTCGCCCTCCAAGGGGACCCTCTCCACCTTCACGGTGGGATCGGGAAGGGGGATCGCCGACATCAACGCCTTAGTATAGGGATGAAGGGGATTGATGAATATCGAGTCCTTGGAGGTTATCTCCACCACCTTGCCGAGGTACATTATGGCGATCCTGTCGGAGATATGCTTGACCACCGACAGATCGTGGGTGATGAAGAGATAGGTAAGGCCCAGCTCCTGCTGAAGATCCCTCAGCTCGTTCAAAACCTGGCTCTGAATGGACACATCCAGGGCAGAGACCGGCTCGTCGCACACTATGAACTTGGGATTCAAAGCAAGGGCTCGAGCTATACCTATTCGCTGTCTCTGACCGCCGGAGAACTCGTGGGGATAGCGGAAACGATGTTCGGGACGAAGACCGGCTTTGACTATCACGTCGGTGACGTACCGGTCAAGCTCCTTACGACCTTTGGCGATACCGTACAGCTTCACCGCCTCTCCCACTATCTCGCTCACGGTCATCCTGGGATTGAGGCTACCGTAAGGGTCCTGGAAGATTATCTGGATGTTCTGTCTGACCTGTCCGGGGTTTTCCTTGAGCATCTGCCCCAGCTCTCGACCCTGAAAGTAGACCGAGCCGTCGGTCGGTTCCAGAAGGTGCATCAAGGTCCTGCCGGTGGTCGACTTTCCGCATCCGGATTCGCCCACCACTCCCAGCGTCTCTCCCTCTCGGATGGAGAATGAAACGCCATCCACCGCCTTCACGTGGTTGACCACCTTCTTGAATATGCCCTTCCTTATGGGGAAATATTTCTTCAGGTTCTCTACCCTCAGAAACTCCTCCCTCTCGACGGGAACGCTCATTCCTCGACCCCCTCTCTGTCGGGATGATCCTCGTACAGCCAACAACGTACCTTGCGGTCGCCCTTGAGCCTGTATATGGGAGGCTCCTCGACGCTGCATCGATCTATGCACTTATCGCAGCGATTGTGGAACTTACAACCCTCCGGGAAGTCCAACGGGTTCGGCACCACCCCGGGAATGACGTCCAATCTTTCCTTGTCGCAGTCCATCCTCGGTATGGACCGAAGAAGCCCCTGGGTATAGGGATGAAGGGGGTCCTTGTAGAGGGGAACCACGTCGGCCTCCTCCACGACCTTACCGGCGTACATCACCACCACCCTCTGGGCCATCTGGGCTATGACTCCCAGATCGTGGGTTATGAACATTATGGCCGAGTTCAGCTTCTCCCTCAGATCGTTCATGAGATCCAGTATCTGAGCCTGTACCGTCACGTCCAAAGCCGTGGTGGGCTCGTCCGCTATCAGCAGAGCAGGGTTACAGGCCAAGGCCATGGCTATCATGGCCCTCTGCCTCATCCCTCCGGAAAGCTGGTGAGGGTATTCGTCCACCCTCTGATCCGGAGAAGGTATCCCGACCAGGTCCAACATCTCGACGGCCCTCTTTTTGGCCTGCCGATCGTCCATCTTCTGATGAAGCCTCAGAGGCTCCATGATCTGCTCCCCTATGGTGTACACCGGGTTCAAACTCGTCATGGGCTCCTGAAATATCATGGAGATATCGTTGCCTCGGATCTTCCTCATCTCCGGCTCGGAGAGGTTCAACAGGTCGACTCCGTTCATGACGATCTCTCCTCCGGCCACTCGACCGACCGGCTTGGGCAGAAGTCCCATTATGGACAGAGAGGTCACAGACTTGCCACATCCCGATTCACCGACTATGCCCAGGGTCTTGCCGGGCTCGATGGAGAAGGAAACACCGTCCACGGCCTTGACCGTTCCGGCGTCGGTGTCGAAATAGGTCTTAAGGTTTCTGACTTCCAACAATGCCATGCCCGACACCTCCTATCTCTTGAGCCGAACGTCCAGAGCGTCCCTCAGGCCGTCTCCGACGAAGTTAAAGGCCAAAACAGTGTACATTATGGCCAGACCGGGGAAGATCGCCCACCACCATTGACCGGTAGCCAGGTACTTCTGCCCCACCGAGATCATCAGCCCCCAGCTCGGAGTGGGAGGCTGAGCTCCGAAACCGAGAAAGGCAAGCCCCGCCTCCACCATTATGATGCTGCCCAGCCCCAGGGTCGCCTGAACTATGACCGGAGCCAGCGCGTTGGGAAGAATGTGGGAAAAGATGATCCTCCAGGTCGGTATACCGAGCGCTTTAGCCGCCTCTACGTACTCCCTCTCCCTGAGGGATATGAACTGGGCCCTGGTGATCCTAGCGACCGGAACCCAGGAGACCAGACCGATGGCGACGAATACGACCATCATGCTGGGATTGTTGAACACGGCGATTATAGCCAGAACGAAGAGAAAGAAGGGAAAGGCGAATACCACGTTTATCAACCACGATATGGCATCGTCGACCCAGCCTCCAAAATAACCGGCCAGGGCCCCCAGAGGGATGCCTATCATGAGGGACACCAACGTGGCGAAAACCCCTATCTGTAGGGAGATACGGGCCCCGAATACGACCCTGCTGAGGATATCCCTTCCGTAGAGATCGGTACCCATGAGATGACTAGCAGTAGGGGCGGCTAGCTTGGCCGCCTTTCCCTCGGTCCATATAAGCTGTTTAAAGGGATCGTAGGGAGCTATCTGAGGAGCGAAAAGAGCCACGGCCAGGAGAAAGAGGACCATGATAAGCCCCAACATGGCCAATTTATTCCTTCGAAAACGCACCCATGCCTCATACCAGAGACTGCCGTGCTTGCGGTTCTTTGCGGTATCGACCGCTTTATCCTTTTTATTCAACCTCGATCCCCCCTTAATCGTAACGGATCCTGGGATCGAAGAAGCCGTAGGAGATATCGACGATCAGGTTGGCGACGAGGAAAATCAGCGCCATAAAGATGACCGTCCCCCTTATCATGGGGAAATCCCTGGCTATGAGAGCCTCCACCGAGAGACGACCTATTCCGGGCCAGGCGAATATCGTCTCGGTGAGAACCGCGCCGGAAAGCAACGAGGCTATCTGAGTCCCCACTATGGTGACCACAGGTATCATTGCGTTTTTGAGGGCATGCTTCATCACCACGACATTTCCCGCCAATCCCTTGGCTTTGGCGGTCCTTATATAGTCCTGGTTCAAGACCTCGAGCATACAGGACCTGGTAAGACGGGCGGTCAAAGCCCCCGGTCTCACTCCCAAGGTAATCACAGGCAGTATGAGATAGCGCCACGATCCGTCGCCGTATCCCGCTCCGGGCAACCATCCCAGACCATAGGCAAAGACCAGAAGAAGCAGAAGCCCGACCCAGAAGACAGGGGCACTCACCCCTGCGATAGCTATTATCATGGCCGAATAGTCGAACACCGAGTATTGCTTGACCGCCGAGAGAATCCCGGCACCGACTCCTATCACCGTACCGAGCAACAATGCCCACATGGCGAGCCGTGCCGTCGCTCCTAAACGATCCTTGATGGCATCTGCCACCTTCTCGTTGGTCCTGTAGGATGTCCCCAGGTCCCCCTTAATCAGCTGACTAATGAAGTTTATGTATTGTTTATGAAGGGGCAGATCCAACCCCAGATCGTGACGGATCTTGGCTAAGGTCTCGGGATCTCCTCTTTGACCCATCATAATCATGGCCGGGTCTCCGGGAACTACGTTGATCAAGATGAAAACGGCCGTAACGACTCCCCAAACCACGGGAATAGTGTATAAAATTCGCCTCATTATATAAGTAAACATACCAGGGTCACCTCCTGTCTATCGTGATAAAGACTCTACCGTAAGAGACGCCGTGATGCCGAGATAAATTCCCCTTCAGAGATCTCCCACGACAAAGCGGATAACTTTATCGCACAAATCAATCACCTCCCCAAACAAAGCCATGAACATAAGTTACAAAACCCCCTCCCGACGACGCGGGTATCAGAGTAATTGCCGCTAATAACAGGACTCAACAAACAGGAAGATAGAAAAAACAGTCTTTTTTGAGAAAACTTGAGAGATGAAGACGATGTAACATGAGGATCAATAAGTTTATTATACTCCTATTTGTCGATAGAATCACCTACTTTTTAACACCGCTACTATTGCCCCGATACCAAAAGAACAGTATACTCGCAATGTATCCTCAAAATGGATTCCTTTGTGGATTCTAAAAACTCGACATCACAGAGGACCCATGGGGATCGATCATCTCGGCAGAGAGAAAACGGAGGGAAGAAAAAATGAAAAGAACCTTTGCGCTGGTATTACTGGGCATCCTTATCGTAACTATCCTGTCTACCACGGTATCGGCGGATCCTAAAAACGGGGGAATCCTCAGATGGAGGATAATAAACGACCCACCGTCGCTCGACCCGGTTACATCCAACATAACCACAGCCACGAGGGGAACCAATCTCTATCTAGAGACACTGGTCAAGACGAGTCCTTCCGGCAAGGAGATACTCCCCTGCCTCGCCGAAAACTGGGAGGTCGACGACGACTCCAGGGTATGGACCTTCCATCTCAGAAAGGGAGTGCTCTTTCACGATAACGTACTGGGAGAACCTACTCTCAACGGAGGCAGAGAGATGACCGCCGAGGACGTAAAATATTCCTTCGAGCGTTTGGTAAAGATGAAATCCGCCAGGGTCTTCTTCGCAGACAAGATAAAGGGCTACCAGGAGCTCAACGATGGCAAGGTCTCCGAGTGGGCCGGAGTTGAAGTCCTGGATGATTACACCGTTCGGTTTACGCTGGACGAGCCTTTCGCGCCGTTTCTGGCGGTACTGACCTATCCGTCCTTCGGGGTGATTCCCCGAGAGGACGCCGAAAAATGGGGCAAGAATTTCACGTTTCATCCCGTAGGGACCGGCCCCTTCGTCCTCCAGGAATGGAAACACGACAGCGTCGCCTCTTTCCGCAAAAGCCCGAATTACTGGGGCCAGGACGATAGGGGAGTGAAGCTGCCATACCTGGACGGAGTCGATCTTATGGTCATACCGGACAACGGCGTGGCCTATCTGGAGTTCAAAAAGGGCAATATAGACGTCCTTCCGGACATACCGGACGAGTACTATCAGGAACTCAAGGACGGCTTCGGCCCATCCTTCCAGGAGCGCCCGGGACTCAACACCTATTACTACGGCATGAGCCAGTCTGGCAAGCCGTTCATGGACAACCTCAAACTCCGTCAGGCACTCAACTACGGGGTAAACAGAGAGGGCATAAACGAGCTGGTCCTCAACGGCAGATACCAACCGGCCAAAGGAGTGCTGCCTCCTGGAATGCCGGGCTACAACGACGATCTGAATGGCTACGAGTACGATCCGGAAAAGGCTAAACAACTCCTCTCGGAGGCAGGCTATGAGAAAGGCCTGGAGCTTACACTGTACTTCAACAACAACCCCAGACACCGCTCCATAGCGGAGGCCATGCAGGCCCAACTCGGAGAGCTGGGAATAAAGATCCGGCTATCCTCCTCCGAGGTAGGGGCCCATTACGACGCGGTTCGGCGAGGAGATTTCAAGTTCTTCCGGGCCGGCTGGGCCGGGGACTACGCCGATCCGGACAACTTCCTCTACACCCTGTTCTGCTCCGACAACTTCGGCCCCAAGGGCAACTACTGCCGATATAAAAACGACGACGTCGACCGCTGGCTGAAAGAGGCCAGAAGAGAGACCGACCCCGACAAACGTTGGGAGCTCTACGGAAAGGCGGAGCAGCAAATAGTGGACGATGCGGTCTGGATGTTCCTCTTCTACCAGACCACCAGCCTTGTCACCCGCCCCGACGTCCAGGGGGTAGAGCTGGCATTTTTGGGAGATTACATGACCGAACTGACCGAGGTCTGGCTGGACAGATAAGGGTTAGGGTAGGAAAATCGAGTCGAAACTACAAGACGATAGGGGGGCCGCGTCCTGCGGCCTCCCTATCTCTGGAACTGGATGAAAGAAAGGGATGACCTATCGTGAAAAGGGAAAACATGTCGCCCGAGGACCTGCTGGAGTTTCGCTTTCTCTCCGGTCCGTCCATCTCTCCCGACGGAAGAGCTATCTGCTACTCGGTCCATAAGGCGGACCTGGAGAAAAACCGCTACGATTCGAGACTGTGGCTCCATATCCTGGACTCCGGGGAAAACCGCCCTCTGACGGGATCCGGGAGGGAAAAGTGTTTTTGCTGGAACAACGACGGCGAGGAGATCGTCTTCGCCAGCGACAGGAAAGACCCAGAAAAGGGAACCACCGACCTGTACGCCATAGCTCCAGGGGGAGGGGAAGCTCAGCCTATCGGATCCCTGCCGTTCGCGATCTCGTCCATCGTCCACCTTGAAGGGAACCGCTATCTCCTGTCGGGAGAGGATCCCAGGAAATCGGAAAAGCTGGCGGAAGCGGACTACATGGTCTTCGAGCAGGTGCCTTTCTGCTCCAACGGCAAGGGGTACACCGCCCAGAAGAGAACGGCTCTGTACATCTACGAAAGGGGTGGCAAAGCCAGAAAGCTGACTCCCGACACGCTGGACGTGGATCGCTACAGGCTCTCACCGGACAAGACCAAGGTTCTGATAACCGGCCCGGACTTCACCGACGTAAGGCCTATCAGGAGCGGCCTCAGGGAGCTAGACCTGAAAACGGGGGAGATCGACGAGCTTATCCCCGACGGATCCTTCGCCTGCAAGTGCGCCGACTATCTGGACGGAGTCGTGGTGCTCACGGGGTCAAAACTCGACAGACACGGCATAAACGAAAACGTCACCTTCCACGTGCTCAAAGACGGCGTCCCGAGAGAGATCATACCCGGACTCGACAGAGGACTCAGAAACTCCGTAGGCTGCGACTGCCGTTACGGAACCTCCGATCTCAACCTGGCCTTCTTCGTGGACGGCGGCAAGATCTGGTTCGTCTCCACCGACGGAATCGAGTCGCATCTGCACTCTCTGGACCTGTCGGGAAAGATCGTTCAGGAAACCGAAAAGATCTCCTCCGTGGACGATTACCATGTAAGTGGCGGGAAGGCCGCCGTGATCGGATTAAAGGGGCTCGCCCTCCAGGAGCTCTACATCGTCGAGAGCGGAGAGGAGCGCAGGGTCTCGGGCTTTAACGGATGGACGACGTCCGAGAGGAATCTGTCCGTTCCCGAGTCCTTGGCGAGCCGTTCCGACCCGGGTTACCCCATAGACGGATGGATCATGAAACCCACGGATTACAGGGAAGGAGAGAGGTATCCCGCCATAATCCACATCCACGGGGGCCCCAAGACGGCGTTCGGCGAGGTGTATTTTCACGAGATGCAGCTCTGGGCCGCCAGAGGCTATGTGGTGGCCTTCTGCAACCCCAGGGGAAGCGACGGAAAGGGCAACGACTTCGACGATATCAGGGGTAAATACGGCACGGTGGACTACGACGACATCATGGCCTTCACGGACGAGGTGGGAAAACTGCCCTTCGTGGACGAAGACCGCATGGGGGTTACCGGAGGGTCCTACGGAGGCTATATGACCAACTGGATAATAGGTCATACCGATCGATTCAAGGCCGCGGTATCCCAGAGGAGCATCTCCAACTGGATCTCCAAGGCCGGGATCTCCGACATAGGATATTATTTCGTCCCGGACCAGCAGGACGCCGACATATGGGACGACGTCGAGAAACTCTGGTGGCACTCCCCTTTGAAATACGCGGACCGCGCGACGACGCCTACTTTATTCATCCACTCCGACGAGGACTATCGGTGCGAGCTGTCCCAGGGGCTTCAGATGTTCACCGCCCTTAAGCGCCACGGGGTGGACAGCAAAATATGCGTCTTCAAGGGAGAGAACCACGAGCTAAGTCGAGGGGGGAAACCACGAGAGAGACTGGCCCGTCTGGAGGAGATCTCCCGTTGGTTCGATAGATATCTCAAGGACTAGAGAAACGATCGGAGGGAGAGCGATATCGCTCTCCCTCCGATTTATCACAGAGATGGATCAGGGAAGTATGGCAAAACAACGGGCGGGGAAACCCGAGCCGTCCTTGAGCTTCGGGAAAGCCGCTATTATCAAAGCCCCTGTAGGCGGCACCTTATCCAGGTTCGCCATCAACTCTATCTGATAGCGATCCTGGGCCAGAACGTAATGCTCGCAGACCATATTACCGTTGGAGGAATCGACGCCGCAGTCGGTATCGGCGGTCTCGTGTCCCGATGCAGTCACTCCCCTCTCCTCGTAGAGGAACTTGAGGGAATCGAGGCTGTACCCGGGATAATGGGCAATGCCCTTCTCGTCCTTGTTGTCCATGGCATCGCAGTCGGGCCAGCGTTTGGACCAGTCGGTCCTGAGGGCGAAAAAGCAGCCCTCCGGGACCCTGCCGTAGGAGTCCTCCCAGGCGATAATATCCTCCCTGGAGAGACATCTGTCCGGATTTCCCGAGACATCCCGAGAGAGGTCCAGAACGACCAAAGGCAGAAACATCTCCTTCACGTCGATCAGATCCACCGTCCTTCCTCCCGGGACGAAGTGTCTCGGAGAATCGACATGGGTTCCCCATTGGCCCACCAAAGTCATCTTCTCCACCCAGAAACCGTCGTTTTCCACCGTGTAGAGGTCTCGCCTCTCCATATCGTGAAGAGCGGGATAGTGGGGAATTCCGGGACAAAAGGAGTGGGTGAGGTCGACGAAAGTCCTGCCCTTCAGCTCGCGGTAAAGCTCCATCAAATCCATTACAGACACCTCCTATAGGTCATCCGGACCATAGGGATCACACTTTGAATTGATCCAGATGCCTTCTAAGCTGATCCATCCCCTCCAAAAGGACCTCTGTCTGAGAGACCACCGATTCGAAAGCGTCCTTGGCCTCCTCTGTAATCCCTCCGATATCGCCCAGACGTTCGACTATCTCGGAGGTTCCCTTAGCTATGCTGTCCACGGCGTTGGCCATCTCCGTGCTGGACATGGACTGAGCCTTGCTCAGCTCTGAGACCTCGTTCATGACGCCATCAACCGCCTCGATCTCCTTCATGCTGGAGGCTAGATCGTTCCTGAGCCTATCGGCCCGATCCACCACCTTACCCAGGATCTCCTCCTCCTCGACCGTTCCCTGGATGGATTCTTTGGCGTAGACCGACAGGGTCTCTATCAGGGAGGATATCTCCTGAGCCGCAGAGTTTGACTCCTCGGCAAGCTTGCGGACCTCCTCGGCGACCACGGCGAACCCCTTTCCGGCGTCTCCAGCCCTGGCGGCCTCGATGGCGGCGTTGAGAGCCAACAGGTTGGTCTGATCGGCTATACCGGTGATAGCTCCCACAAAGCCGGTTATGGACTCCACCGCGTTCTCCAGAGAGGACATCTTTTTCCTGTTCTCCTGGGATTTGACGCTGACGCCGTTTATATCCTGTACCACCTGCTCCATCTGATTAGATACGCCTTCGGTAAACTTATAGGTCTTGGACGAGGCTTCCACTCCCCGTTCCGAGGCCTTCGCGACGGAGTCGGCTGTGGCGGCCATCTCCTCTACCCCGGCATTGGACTCCTCCACGGCAGCGGCGTTGGTCTGAGAGAGCCCCATAATCTCCTCCATCGAGGATTTCACCGTATCTATCGTGCCTAGAGAGCTCTGCGATCTCTCCGCCAAGACGTGGGAATCCTCCCCGAGCTTTCGAGCTATGGACATCATGTCGACCACGAGAGCCGAAAGCTTGTCCATAAACTGGTTCAACGACCCGCAGAGTCTGCCTACCTCGTCGGAGGTCTTTATGTCCATACGGACCGTGAGGTCTCCCTCTCCCTCGCCGAGATCCCTGACGACCTCGGTCATCTTACGAAGAGGCGAGGCGACCCTTAGAAGGACGAAAACGTTCAATGCCAACACGGCGGACAGCAACACTATAGATATGGTTACGGTCCTGTTCCTGATGGCCCTCTCGGTCTCGGAGGCCTGTCGGTTGAACTCGGCTATAAGGTGATCTCTGGTCTCCTCGCTGCCCTTTCTGAGGTCTCCCAGATAGGACAGATCGAGACCTACCTCCACGGAACCGATGACCTCTTCCTCGTGAACGATGTCTGCCTTGAAGGAGGAAAAACCGTCACCCTCGGGCTTCTCTCCCGCCGCAATCGCACCGCCGTCGTCGTAGATGACCGCATAGGCGACGTTGGGGACCTCCAACATCCCGGCGGCGTAATCCATCAGAGACTCCTCGTTGAAGTTCCACAGAGGAGCGGCGGATATCCAGGCCAGATAGCTCGACATGGCCTTCCCGTAGTCCTCGGCTCCCTTGGCGTTCATGGCGTTCTTATTCTCTATGTCCTCGTTCAACATACGTTCAGCCACGGAACCGACTGAAAGGGACATATTCTCCACACCTCTGATGGCGACGAAGGCCAGGGCTCCTATCGACAATATTAAGCTGAATGCCGTCAGGACCCCCAATTTGGAAACGATACTACGAGACAAATAAAGCCCTCCTTTTCATTCTTATCTCGGCAAAAAGACAATCCCATACAAGCTATATATGTCAGTATATATCGAATCCATCAAAAAAACCAAAAACTATCTAGGGGGATTACAACGGGAACAGGGAGAATAACCCAGGGATTTAGCTTTATCCAACGACATAGGCTCTCCCTTGCCCTTCAGATACGAGCATCCCTTGGAGTGATACTTTTTCCCCGTTGCCGTCACGTACACGATCTGTTCCTTTTTCTCCACGTCATAAACGTCTTTCGTCGAGGACGGGCTTCCATCCCAGTTCAGGTCCAAAAGGACCATATCGTGATCGGGGCTCTGGCTTCTCTTAGTAGACCTGGCGGGGATCGACGTCTCCACCTCGATTATCCTCCACGAGTCGGACCTCTCTATGCCGCTGTAGCCTATGTAGTCCAGACGGCTCTTTCTATCGTCGTAGCTGTAGCTCCCCTTCGGCAGGGAGAGAAGGGGAAAGTTCGTTCCCTTTGGATCGTCCACGTTGTAATCGCCTAGGATGAAGACCGGCCCCTTGAGAGAGCCGACTATCCCGTTTATACCGTCGATCTGAGCCCCTCTCTTGAAATCGTTGTAACGCTTCGCCCTGTCCTGATCGTCCTTGCCCCTGGTGCTCTGGCTCTTTAGATGGACGTTGACCATGTGGAACCGCCTGTCTCCCTCGATATCCAGGAAGACTCCCACCATTGGAGGCCTGTCGTGGAGACGATAGCTTTTTCCCTCGAACCGGAAGGACCCGTTGGCGCCGTAAACAACGGGGCCGTCCAAGATTCGTACCCTGTCCTTCCGCCACAAAAAATAGAGGTCCTGCCTGCCTCCGGTGTCGTTGCCCGAATAAGCCCATCCAGGCAGGAATTTGGTGACGAAAAACCTCATAGTAGCGTCGCCCTCTATCTCCTGCAGGGCCAACAGGTCCACGTCGCTCTCCTTTATTAGTCGAGCCAGGTAGCTACAGTCCTCCTGCGAATATGCCTTTTTTCCCGACACGTTGAAATACTCGATGTTGAAGGTTCCTATGACCAAAGCGGAGGCCTGAGCCGCCCATATGACCGCCAAAAGCACCCCCAAAATCACCTTTTTCGTAAACCTTCTCATAAAAAAAACTCCCTTCCATTACAGACATTACCTAGGTTCGTGAAGATAAGCATATCAAAAAGCAAATAGGGCGGGGGAAAATCCCCGCCCTATTTGCTTTTGACGATAATCCAGAGGATACCTAAACAGACAGACGTTTTTCGATCGATTCCCACGAGATCCCGTCAAGACTCTCCTCGTCCACCGCCGCGAAGGGAAGGACGATACCTCTTTCCTCCAGCATCTCCGACAGGACCTTCATGAAAACCCCTCGTCCCGGCCCCATCTTTACCGAATCCAAACTTCGGGCGACGGCATCGCTGCCTCCGATCATGCCTCCGGTGTAACCGTAACAGGTGCAGTCGACCCCGCAGCTCGGACTTCCGTCCACCCCGACGACGCCGAGGATAGACACCCCGTTGGCAAGATCGTCCTCGACTTGATCTACCACGTGCTCCAACAGCGATATACTGTGACGGCGATAGGCCGGGATATCGTACTGTTCGACGGTCATTCCCCATCGTCTAGCTCCGGCGAAGGTGGCCTCGGGACATGGAAGCTGAAAGATCCCTATCCCCGACTTTATCAACGGGAGGACCAGAGGTTCCAAAGCTCCGGGATATAACCCATAGCCATCGACCTTGGAATTTACGTTCAAAAGGCAATGAGATATAAGTACATAGCGCCGAGATCTGTTCACAGACACCCCTCCAATCAAGCATCTTGATTATAACAAAAAAGACTCCTTTATCTGCACGGAAAGGCGGCTTTTCCGAAAAGATATCCACTAGTACAATGGAGACCGAAAGGAATGGTGGTCCATGAAGGGAAAGATACTGACGATGCTCAAGAAAAGACAGGGCGACTTCGTCTCGGGGCAGTCCATCTGCGACAGTTTGGGAGTAAGCAGGACGGCGGTATGGAAGCACGTCAATCAGCTGAAAGAGGACGGCTACCGGGTCGAGTCCGTGCCTAGAAAGGGATACAGAATAGTCTCGTCTCCCGATGTCCTGACCTCGGAGGAGATCGTTCCTCTTCTAGACACCGACTTCATAGGCAAAAACATAATAAACCACCACGAGGTGGAGTCGACGAACCTGACCGCCAAGGCGGCGGGAAGATCGGGCTGCCCCGACGGCACGGTCGTTACGACGGAGCATCAGACCGGAGGAAGGGGAAGGAGCGGCAGAAGCTGGATCTCCTCTCCCGGCGAGGCCGTTCAGATGTCCATCGTGCTCAGACCGGGGACCCCTCCGGCAACGGCGCCGCCGATAACCCAGATAGGGGCGGCAGCCGTCGCGGTGACACTGGAGGCTATGGGATTCGCTCCCAAGGTAAAGTGGCCCAACGACGTCCTTATATCCGGTAAAAAGGTATGCGGCATACTGACCGAGATGACCTGCGAGTTGGACAGAATAGACTTCATAGTGATGGGGATAGGCATAAACGTCAACGTAAAAGCCTTTCCGAAGCCGGTGGACGAGGTGGCGACATCGCTTCTGTTGGAAGGGGGTAGATCTCTCGACAGAAGAAAAATCGCCGCGGAGGTACTGAACCGTTTCGAGCCTCTCTACCGAGAATACCTGGAAGGAAACGGGGATGCCTATCTTGAGATATGCCGCAGGCTCTCCTGGCTCGAGGGCAAAGAGATATCCTTCGAGAAAGACGGAATCACCGTTACAGCTACGGCAGGAGACATCGACGAAGATGGAAGACTGGAGGTTCATTTTCCGGATGGACGCAGCGAAAGGCTTCTGTCCGGAGAGGTACATCTAGGATCCGTTTAAAAAAGATGCGATCGGGAGAGGAGGTAAGAACCTCCTCTCCCGATCGCATCAGGAAATCGAGTTTTTGGCCGATACGACCTCCTGGGAGGACAAAACGCTCTCGGGAGAAAGGACCAAAACCATCCTCTCGCCCTCTACGTCCGTTCTGGCCACCTGGGACACGAAGTCCCTGGCCCTTCCCAGCTCCTTCATGGAAAGAGGGGGCTCGCTCATGTGGGACAGGGGAACCTCCATCACGCCGGTGACATCGTCGACCATGAAACCGAGAAAGGAGTCGTCCAGCTCGACCACCAAGATCCTGCCGTCCTCCTCGGAGCCCTCGCTGGACTTAAGGCCCAGTCTCTTGCTGAGGCTCACGACAGGTATGACGTCCCCTCGAAGGTCCAACACCCCCTCCACAAAATCGGGCATACCGGGGACCTCGGACAGGTTGCCGACCCGATTGATCTCCTTGATCCTGGTTATCGGAAGACCGAAAGGCTGGCCGCTGACCTTGAAGACCACCAGTGTCTCCGAGCCTCCGCCGTCCTCCTTATCCGCAACGGCCCTGTCGTCCTCCGAGGCCATTTCCCTCAGCCTCTCACGATCCACCAGACCGTCTTTATCCAAGATGGTCACGATCTCATCGTCGTGATGGACTATGGCGCTCACGGTCTGCCTGTTCGAATCGCCTCTGACCACGGAAGGAGGCTCGCTGACCTCCGACATGGGAACCTCCAACACCTCTTTTATCGCGTCCGCGACAAATCCTAGACGGAAGTCCCCGTAATCCGCCACGAGGATCTTACCCTTCTCCTGATCCAGCTCCCCCCCTCGGCGAAGCCTTTCCCTCAGGTTAACCACAGGGAGGATATTGCCCCTTACCTGTAGTACCCCCTCGACGAAAGGAGGCGCGTCGGGGACCGACACCGGAGGCTGATACCGAAGGATCTCCCTGACCTCCTCCAGGCGGAAACCATAGTTATCTCCGTCTAGATCGAAGGTCACTATTCTCATAGTTTCGTATTTGCTCTGAGAGTCCATGCGATCGTCATGGTTTTCAGCGGCTATACGCTTCAACATCTCCCTGTCCACCGACAGAATGTTGGCCGCATCGAGAAGAACCACAAGACGGTCTTCGTGTCTGACCACTCCCTTGACGGCGCTCCTGTCCAATCCGGCACCTTCATTCCCCTCCGGCTCGGAGAGGTCGCCGAGATCCAGCTCTGCGACCTGCGACGCAGAATCCACCATGACCCCTGCGGTAAGGCCGTCCAGGACAAGTATAAGGACCTCGGAGCGATCGACCTTATCTTCGCTGCTTCCCAGTCGTATCGCCAGATCAACCACCGGAATAACGTCACCTCGAAGATTGATTATCCCTCTGACGTGTTTCGACGCCATGGGCAATGGGGTAATCTCAGGGCGGGAAATTATCTCCTTGACGTTCTCCAACGGCAGAGCAAAATAACGCCCGTCGAGGACGAACTCGATACAGCTGTTTTTAGCCATCATCTCACTTACCTCCCTCCACAGATTCAAATCCACTCTCAAAAAGACTACACATAACACCTCGAATGGGTCATTCTACGACAGCGACACCGGGTCTTTCCGCTCAATCTATCGGGAAACCCGAGAAGAAAGACAACATAAACTTGCCTAAGGCAACGTTTTTGTTTAAAGTGTCGAAGGCTGCCTACACGATCTCTCGGAAAAGAGCTGTTATTCATGAAATTGCGATCCCAATCTCTATCAGTGATAGTGGTAGCCACGACAGCCCTACTGTTCATGGCGACATTGCTGGTGGGGACCATCCAGATGGCTCGCTTCCGGAAACTGGAGGTACAGCAGCTGGAGGACCTCTCGACACATATGACCTCCGCCGCCGAAAAGATGCTAGAGGCCCAGCTTCGTCTGAACGAGGATTGGTCCTGGTGGGACGCAACCTACGATTTCGCTCGAGACAAAGACCTTTCTTATATAGATGAAAACATACCCCCCGAATCTCTATGGGACAACGGACTAGCCTTGATAGCGGTCTTTGGCGAAGACGGTATGCCGATCTGGAGCGCTCTTAGAGGCGAAGAGCGGCCGACCATCGTAACCATCCCCAACCCTATAATACATTCTATTCGAGAAATTCTCACGGATCAGATTCAATATGAAAACTGTAGCCTATCCGGGTACGGAGTACTGCCCATACTCGGGATAACCGCAGTCACGGTGTCTTCTATTCTCCAGAACGACTATTCCGGTCCGTCGGCGGGATGGATGGTCATGGCATCGATCCCGGATAAAAGCTGGTTCACCCCTTCGAGAGAGACGACGGAGGTAAGGCTGATCCCGGAGGACGGCATACCAGGGAGGTCGTTCCCGGAAAACATCTTCCAGGATCGGGTGTACCTGACGGTCGACCTACCAGAGATAAAAGGCCTTACCCCCGTAAAGATGGTCGTCAACCGTCCGTCTCATCTGATACAAGCCGGCGAAAGCCTCCTTCTTTGGTGCATATTGGCCTTGGTCATCTCCAGTCTTATCGTGGGATCCGGCACGTTGTTATGGCTGGACCGAAAATTCTTCAAGAGGCTCGAGTCCCTGGAGAAACAGTCGTCCAGGGGTACCCCTCTTCTGCTGGACGACTATCAAGACGACGAAATAGGAACGCTTTGCAAGGCCTTCAACAACCTTCTCAGGACCAGAAAGAAAGAATCCCTCGAGGATGTCCTGACCGGTCTCGAAAACCGAAGATCACTGGAGGAAAAGCTCGCCGATACCCTCGACAAATCCCTACCGGAAAAACTTCAGGTGGGACTGATAATGGTAGACCTCAACGGCTTCAAGGCCATAAACGACAGGTTCGGACATTCCGTGGGAGACCGATTGCTGAAAGAGGTCAGCCTTCGATTTTTATCGGTCATGGACGGAGAGAACTCCATCGCCCGAATAGGAGGAGATGAATTCTCCGCCGTAGTGGTAGGACAAGACGATATATTTTCGAGCACCATGGCACAGAGCGAGAGAATCCTGAACTCGTTGAGAGAGCCTTTCGCCATGGAGGACTCCTCCCTCCTGGTGTCGGCCAGCTTAGGGATCGCCTTTTATCCTAAAGACGGCGAGACCCCCGATTCTCTCTTCCGATCCGCCGACTCCGCCATGTACAGGGCCAAGAAAAGATGTCTGGGCATCGCGGTATACGACGAAAAAGAGGACGGAGTCGATGAAGAGAGCACGAAGCTCGACAAAAAAATCCGAAAGGCGATGGAAATGGACGCCTTCCACCCCCACTATCTACCGGAATTCCACATACAGAGGGACAAAGGGCTCAGGGCTATAAAGGTCGTTCCAAGATGTGACGAACTAGAAGGTTTACCCTACATGGAAAGGGCGGAAAACACGGGAATAGCCACACAGATAGACCTGACAGTTCTCAGAAAAGCCATGAAGGAAAAGCCTATGACTCCTCTGACCATGGATCTGTCTTCCTGGCATCTGTGGAACGGCGCCCTTTCGCTCTGCCTCTCCGGGATGCTTAAAGACGAGGGTAGAGATCCGTCGTCTTTGGAGTTGTCTATCGACGACGCTCTTTTGGCCAGGAACGTAGAAAGACTGACCTCCCTGTTGGACGAGCTATCCTCTATCGGAGTCTCTCTGGCCATAAGAAACTTCGGCAAACACTACATACCAATGGAGATGCTGAGTAAGTTGCCCCTTAAATCGTTGAAAATCTACCCGGAGATGACGAAAATCGACAGAACGGAGGAAGATCTGTCCTATTTCACACTGAAGATCATGATCGGCCTGGGGGCAAAGCTGAGCCTGGACACTGTGGCGACGGGAATAGACACGGAGGAACAGCTCGATTTCGTCAGGAAAGCCGGGGTTTCCGCCGCGACCGGCGCCGCTCTAGACTAGTGATAGACGTTCTTGACAGGAAAAGATGAGATGTTATAGTTAGTAAAGGATAAAATCACACTAAGGGAGGCGGAATTATGGCAGGGTATTTCGAACCCTATGAAGCGCTTGACGACAAGACCAGAGAGATCTCTCGTGCTATCAGCAGCCTGAGAGAGGAACTGGAAGCGGTTGACTACTACAACCAGAGGGTGTCAACGTCCACCGACGCTCAACTGAAGGCCATAATGGCCCATAACAGAGACGAGGAAATAGAACACGCCTGTATGACCATCGAGTGGTTGCGCCGCAACATGGACAAATGGGACGATGAACTGAGAGATTACCTTTTCACCGAAGCCGAGATACTCTCCCTGGAGGACGGCGGAGACGCCGATTCCAGAGGAACATCGGCCGGAGGATCGGACCTCGGCCTCGGCAAGCTTAGCTGACGAATAAGGAGGAACAGACATGGACCTTTTGAGAAGATCTTTGGCTCCTATCACTCAGGAAGCCTGGGACGCTATAGACGAACAGGCCAGAGACGTCCTCAAGGGCTGCCTTTCGGCCAGAAGGGTCATAGACGTCAAGGGACCCTTCGGCTGGGATTACCACGGCTGGCCAATGGGAAGATTGGACGTGTCCGACTCCCCCTTCGTGGAGGGAGCAAGCCACGGAGTAAGGAGAATTCAGCCTCTGGTGGAGGTCAGGGTTCCCTTCTCCATGAGTCGCTGGGATCTGGACGACATCAGCAGGGGCAGCGAGACCACCGACATGAGTCCACTCGAGGAGGCGGCCAGAAAGATCGCTCTCTTCGAGGAAAAGGCGATCTACACCGGAATGGACTCCGGCTGCATAATGGGAATGGAGAACTCCTCCGAGAACGGGGCTGTAAAGGTGTCCTCCGACGACGACGGAGCCATACAGGCCATTGCCGACGCCGTAATGACCCTGAAAGCCAGCTCGGTAGAGGGACCGTACGTCCTCATAGCCCAAAAGGAACTGTGGAAGAGGATAGCCACCCTCTCCAAGGGATATCCCCTCAGGAAGAGGATAGAATCCATGGTGGACGAAGTCGTGTTGTCCCCCATGGTGGATCGTTCCTTCGTCATCTCCAAGAGAGGCGGAGACATGGACCTGGTCCTTGGGCAGGATCTCTCCATAGGCTACTCAGGATCCTCCAACGGAATGGTGGAGCTGTTCCTCACCGAATCCTTCACCTTCTTCGTTCCCGGACCGGAGGCAATCGTACCTCTGACACTGTAATAACGGAAAAAACGGCATAACCGACGGGGAGGAAGCGATATCGCTTCCTCCCCTTTTCTCTTAGAAGGGACGAATCTCGATTGAGCATGACAATTCAAGAGATCCTGGATCTGCCGTCCATGAAGGGACTCAGGGTTATAGCTGGAGCCGAATGCATCGGCTCCAGACAGGTTAGAAGCGTGACGGTCCTGGACGCACCTGACGCTTGTTCATGGGTCAGGGAAGGGGATCTCATCGTAAGTTCCGGCTATATTTTCAAGGACTCGACTGAGCTCTTGATGGACTTGATAAAAAGCCTGGCGGAGATAGGGGCGGCGGGCCTTGGCATAAAGACCGATCGCTACATAAAGGAGGTCCCCTCTAAAGCGATAGAGCTAGCGGAATCCTCATCGATACCTCTGATCCACGTCCCCAATCACTTCGCCTTTGCCGACATAATCCATCCGGTACTGTCGGAGATAGTCAACAAACAGGCCAGGCTTCTACGCTATTCAGAAACGGTCCGTCACTCCTTCTTCAACCTATCGGTAAACGGAGCGGATCTTAAGACTATACTGGAGAACCTACAGGACTTCACCCATAAACCCTTCGGGTTCGTCGACACCCTCACAGGGGAAAGATACTTCTTCGGAGAAGCCCAGTCGTTACGGTCCAGGTTCGATTCCATCCCGCTGAGAGACCTGCTCTCGTCGGGGACTACAGACTCCATATCGCTAAACGGCAAAGTATACGGATATCTCCTTTTCGACTGCAAACAGGAGGACCTAGCGGAGCGGAACTGCGAGATACCCATCACCCAGGCCAAGGGAGCAATATTGCTCTACATGCAGAGACGCGTAGCCGAGATCCAGGCGGAGAGTCGATATCGTAACGAGTTCGTACAGGATATCCTCATACATAACCTAAGGTTCGAGGGAGAGGTGTGGAACAGAGCGAAGATGTTCGGATGGGACCTCCAGGGATCCCACTGCGTCGTCGTCATGGACATAGACAACTACAAACACCAGTTCGAGAAGAGATCCAGGGAGAGGGATTTTCTTCCTATGCTGGAAAGCACTAAAAAGCGGATATACCGCATCTGCAAAAATCACATTCACGGCCTGTTCGAATCGGTTCCATACACAGAAATGAGCGACTCCATCTCGTTCATACTGCCCACAGAAGGAGGGTTCCCGGCCTTTAAGGCCAAGACCACATCGCTTTTTAGGGATATCCAGACCTCCATAAAGGAGGACACCCACTTTACCGTGACCATAGGGATCGGAAGTCCCAAAGACAGCGTCTTCGAATGTCACCACAGCTACGATGAGGCGAGAAAAGCCCTCGAGACGGTCAGGGCGGCAACAGGCGGTAACCGGGTAACTTTCTGGAAGGATCTGGGAGCTTACAAGATTCTGGGATCCCTATACGACACCGACACAGGACATTCCTTCTACAGAGAATACATCGGCCCCATAATAGACCAAGACAAAAGACGAAAATCCGAGCTGCTTAGGACTCTCAAAGCCATGGTCAGGAACAACTGGCAGATGAAGGCAGCGGCCAAGGATCTGTCCGTTCACTACAGCACCCTGAAATACCGCTACGCCAAAATATGCGACCTTCTGGAGTTCGACCCAGATGACAGTGAGCAGAGGCTAAATCTGACGCTGTCGCTAAAACTGTACATAATGAACCAAGATCTCGAAGAATATTGACCTAAAGGGACAAAAGATTCCCGGCCTATATTTGGAGTTTAGCCAATTAAGCTCTAAATATAGGTTTTTTTCGTCCTGTATGTAGGATGACCTTCCTCACGTTGGACCATATGATATGGGCATCCAGAATGCATAGGGGATCTGGATAAACACAGGAGGAGGGATTCATCGTGCCAGCGGAAGTTCTAAGGATAGCCAACAGCGGCGTAGTGTGGACGATAGCTGTGCTTATAGTGCTAATCGCTTTGATTCAATCTTTACTATACATTCGACTAGCCTTTAAAACAGCTGACCAGATCGGATTTTCGAGGGATCTCTGCGTAAAAGGACTCAGATCGGGAACCATATCAGCCATAGGCCCTTCCATAGCGGTCTTTATCGTTATGGTCGGGATGATGTCGGTAGTAGGAGCGCCTATAACCTGGCTCAGACTATCAATAATCGGGGCAGCACCGACCGAGCTGACAGCGGCTACGGTAGGATCCCAAGCATACGGGGTCGAGTTCGGTTCGACATCCTACGACCTGACAGCTCTGGCCACTTCCTGGTGGACCATGACCATAAACGGGGTCGGATGGCTCCTGTTTGTGGGGTTGTTCACTCATAAGCTGGAGGCATTGAGAGAGAAAGTCGGAGGGGGGGACACCAAATGGCTGGCTATCCTCTCCGGTGCAGCCTCTTTGGGATGCTTCGGTTTTCTCAACGCAGGCAATATAAAGACTGGAATAGATCAGCTCTCCGCGTCAGCACAGATAGAGGGAGCGGGGGGCCCCCTCTACGCCGCCATAGGAGGCCTGATCTCCATGATAATCCTGCTAAAGGTCGCCGAGAAGGTCACCTGGCTAAAAGAATACACCCTCGGCATAGCCATGCTGATAGGAATGGCCTTTGCCGTGGTCATGGTATAGGAGGCAAGGAAAATGAGCGATAAAAACGTATTTGACTCCCTTTGGAGGGCACCGGCCATCAGGATAGGCCGTTTCACCGTTTTGCTAACAGCAGCCCTCACATTTTTACCGTGCGTTTACCTCTATCTGGTCCATGGAGCCTTTCCCTCGATGGCCGTAGCCATGAAAAGCTGGGCTATGGTAGCCTCCATGTTCGGCGCATTTTATATAGTAGAACCAGTATCATACTTCCCGATACTGGGACTGACTGGGACCTACATATCTTTCCTGACCGGCAACATAGGCAACCTGAGAGTACCCTGCTCCGCCGTCGCCCAGGACGTTGTGGGGGTCGAGCCAGGAACACCAGAGGCAGAGATAATCTCCACTCTGGGGCTTACCGGATCGGTGGTGACAAATCTGTTTTTCGTCACGTTAGCGGCGTTGGCCGGCACTGCTCTGCTAGCGGCGTTCCCACCTGCTATAGCCCTGGCCTTCAAGAAATACACCGTGGCGGCCATATTTGGGGCGGTTTTCGGCCAGTTCGCCCTAAAATATCCGGTGCTGGCGATACCGGGAATAGCCATACCGCTGGGGCTATATTGGAGCGGAATAGGGTTCTTCACCCAAACATGGGTGGTTATAGTAATGTCAATATTCGGGACCATAGCTATAGGCAGGCTCCTGTACGTTAAGAAGCTGATCTAGAGCGCGAAAGACCGAAAGGAGCATCACCATGAGAGACGATATCAGGCGATCCATAATAGACTTCGTGGACAGCAATACCGACAAGATCCTTGATTTCACGTCACGGCTCATAAAGGCCAACTCGGTAAACCCTCCTGGAGACGAAAGGGAGGTTGCCGACGTGGCGGCAAGGGAGATCAGATCGTTAGGGCTGGACTGCGAGATATTGGACCACGGCGCGAACTACCGAAGCGTGATAGCAACGGTGGGCAAAACCAAGGACGTTCCAGGGATCATGTTAAACGGCCATCTGGATACGGTTCCGCCAGGCGAGATCACATGGGACAGGGATCCTTTCTCAGGCGAGGTGGAAGGAGGCTACATCTACGGCAGAGGATCCTCCGACATGAAGGCCGGAGACGCAGCGATGACATACGCGACCGCCGCCCTCGCTGCATCGGGAGTGGCACTGAGGGGGCCCCTTACGCTGGCCCTGTCCTCCAGCGAGGAAACCGTAAGCATGGGGGCCAAGGCCATAGCCTCATCGGACTCGGTGAAGGAGATAGGAACTGTCCTCATCGCTGAGCCAACCAACCTGGAGATCTACACCGCCGAGAAGGGCTGTTTTTGGATCACAGTGACGGCTAAGGGAAAGACCGCCCACGGATCGATGCCGCAATGTGGGGTAAACGCCCTGGAGGGGCTGTGCGATTTCCTGTGGAAGCTCAGATCCAGATGGGTCGAATTCCAGAGCCAACCTCACCAGGATCTCGGTCCCTCCACGGCCAGCGTAAACCTGATGTCGGGAGGTGTCGGAACCAACGTCATACCGGACCTGGCCACAGCCAGCGTGGACATAAGGACCATCCCAGGACAGGACCATCAGGAGCTTCTGAAGGAGATGAGCGATTGGGCGAATCAGCTGATGCGAGACAGGCCAGGGCTTGATATATCGATCAAGGTGCTGAACGATCGCGCTCCGTACGAGATAGACAAGGGACATCCTGCGGTGAAATCCCTTGCAGACCAGGTGGAGCAGCTTCTGTCCGTATCCCCCATAAAAAAAGCGGTGGCTTTCTACACCGACGCATCCATATTCGGGCCTCACTGCGGCCTTCCGGTCGTCATATTCGGACCAGGAGATCCAACAATGGCACATCAGCCCAACGAGAGATCGGACACGGCCTCTATCGTTAAGGCGACTAAACTGATAGCCCTCTGGGCCGCGGAACAACTGAGCTAACGAGCATATACGGTCTCTCCGTCTATAAAGGTCATCTCCACCCTGGAGTTGAACTCCAGAGGATGTCCGCTCCAGAGCACCAGATCGCCGTCTTTGCCTTCCTCAATGGACCCAACCATGTGGTCTATGCCCAGATGCTCCGCGGCGCTTAATGTGACGGCCCTCATGGCGGTCTTAATCCCCAGTCCGGCCCTGACCGCCAGGGATGTCTCAAGGATCAAGTCTGATATCGGTATCACAGGATGATCGGTGATGATGCAGAAATGCACCCCCTGTTTTTCAAGCGCGACAGGGAGCTCCCAGCTTCTGTTGGTCAGCTCCATCTTCCTTCGGGACGTGTTCAGCGGCCCAATTGCGGCCTTCACAGATTTCTCAGCCAAGAAATCCTTTATTAAATGGCCCTCAGTGCAGTGTTCGATCGTGTAGGAAACCTTAAACTCCTCTGCCACCCTTATGGCGGTGCAGATGTCGTCGGCCCTGTGGGCGTGTACGCTTAAAGGGATCTTGCCCTCTATAACCATGGTCATCTGCTCCATGGCCAGATCCCTCTTGAAAGGCTTGCCGTCAGCCTTCTTATCGGATCTTTCCGCAATATAGGACTGGGCATCCGCCAGAGCTTTCCTCAAACAGGCGGCGCATCCCATCCTGGTTGAGGGAAGACCGCTTTTACCCTGGAAGGTCCTTATGGGATTCTCCCCTAACGCGGCCTTCATGGAGGAGGGAGCGACTACGATCATTCGATCCACAACGTTTCCGACCGTCTTTACGATTGCTCCAGTTCCACCGACCACGTCGGCGCTTCCAGGAAGGGTCTGGACCGTGGTCACGCCACCCATTCTGGCCTCCTCGAAACCTGGATCACCAGGGTATAGCGAGTCCACTATCCTGAGCTCAGGAAGGACCGACGCGGAACGATCGTTGTGATCGTAGAACTCCGCAGGGGAGCCCTCGGTGGAGACGCCAAGATGGGTATGGGCGTCGATCAGGCCGGGGGAGAGAATTTTTCCCCTCCCATCGATGATCTCGGTCCCATCCGGAATCTCCGTCGCTCCCACCGATTGGATCTTCCCGTCCTTAAGGATAACCGTGGCTCCGGCGAGGTCCTCCCCAGAGACCGTTATAACCGTTGCGTTGACTATAGCCCTCATAATATAAAAACCACCCCTCACACTAAAGGACAGGACCGGAGAAGATCACCGGACCTGTCCACTGATTACTTAGATGTCTTCCATACGACCGAGAGATCGCAGGTATCGGGTCCAGCACTGTGGAGGACTAGCCCTTTGACACTGTCGTTCCAGGCCATGCTGGACGTGTAGTTAAACAGGAAAAGCCACGGAGCATCGTCGACTATGATTTGCTCCGCCTCGTTGTAGAGGGTCATCCTGGCCTTGGGATCGGTCTCGGCCCTGGCCCTCTCCAGAAGGTCATCCACCTTATCGTTCTTGTAACGTGCTCTATTGCCCTTTCCACCCCAATTGGAAGAATGAAGAAGGTCGTAGAGGAAACTGTCCGGATCCGGTGACGCAATCCAACCAAGTCGGAATATCTCGAATTCACCTCTGGCCAAAGTATCCAGATGAACTCCCCAATCTACCACCCTTATACTCATATCCACTCCGATATCTCTCATCTGAGCTTGAATAGCCTCTCCCAACGATCTGTGTCTCTGATCATTGTTGATCTGGAGAACGGTCTTGAATCCATCGGCATAACCTGCCTCGGCAAGAAGCGCCTTTGCTTTTTTAGGATCGTAGCCATAACCTTTTATAGGCTTTTCGTACGGAAAGAACCCAGGAGGGGTTACGCCATCGGCTGGCACGTAACGACCGTTTATAACAAGATCGTTAAGAGCTTCTCTGTCTATAGCGTAATTCAAGGCTCTTCTAAGGGTAGGATTATCTCCAAAAGGAGGCCCCATGAGGTTGAACCCGTAGTAATACACTCCGGTCCAAGGCTTTTCAACCATAAGCCCCTTGGGTTTGTAGTTCCCCTTGACTTTTTCGTAAAAGGCATCCGGTATATCTGGCATGACATCCAAATTAGCCTTTTTGAACTCCATATAGGCTATGGCATTATCCGGAATCACGACGTATTCGACTCCATTTAAATAGGGCAGACTCCCTCCTTCTTCATCTTTACGCCAGTAATCGGGATTTCGCTTCATGATATATTTGCTATCATGGACCCAGCTTTTGAAGACGAAGGGACCTGTCCCTACGGGATGAAAGACGAAATCCTTTCCCCACTTTTCGCAGTCCTCCCTTGGGACTATGACGAAATAGGCCTGAGTCAGGTTTATGAGGAACGGCACGAAAGGCTTGGACAGGGTGAATTTCACCGTATGGTCGTCCAGAACATCTATACCTTCCCAGCTATCCGATTTGCCGTCAAGAAAATCCTGATAACCAAGTATGGATTCAAGTCTGGTCATTCTGGGAGAATTCATCTTTAAATGACGTTCGAAAGAGTACTTGACGTCAGAGGCCACCATCTCTCTGCCGCCGTTTAACGTGGGTTCTCCACCGGCCTCTTTTTGAAAATGAACTCCCTTGCGAAGGTGAAAAGTCCACCGCGTTGCGTCGTCATTGACTTCCCAGCTCTCTGCCAAGCTAGGAAGGATTTCCATGGTGTCTGGATCGGTCTTGACCAGCCCCTCGGCGTACTTAAATATCACCATGGTCGAGGTCGTGTCGGTAGCTTGAGCTGGATCGGGCCTAGGCGGATCGGCAACTATCCTCCATTTTAGGGTTCCTCCGTACCTATCGACAGTTTCAGCAACCGACACAGAATCATAGATGAACACAAGGACGCAGGCTAAAACAACCAAAACGACAACTCTCTTCATGGTATAAAATCCCTCCCTGGTTAAAAGATATGGTGATAATTTGACACATTATCACATCTACTAAGTAAATCCAAGGAGGTAACGTCGTATTTTTCTAATCATATAAAGTTTTCAAAAGACAGTCTTTGGGGCATATTTAAAAACGTTACTTCTCGAAGAGGTCGTTTCGGAGGAGACCGCTCAAGCCCGTATTTACGAGTTACCGTCGTGTATTACAAATGAGACGACAGAACGTCTCTCCAAGCCGCGAAGGCAAAGAACCGACCCCTCCGAGAATACTCGAAATTTGAGTTTTTAGAGACGTCCCAAAAAGAGCCCCCGAACTTCCAAAAGATAGAGAAGCTCTCTTTAAATTACTCTTTTAACCCAAGAGAAACTCCAGACAGGTTCTGACCCCGAAGGCGGTAGCTCCCTTACCGTAGCAGTCGAAGGCCTTCTCGTAGAAGTCCACCCCGGCTATGTCCATGTGGGCCCAGGGTATCTCGGGGCTCACGAACTCCCTGAGGAACATGCCAGCCGTTATCATGCCGCCACCGGGACCGCCGGAGTTAAGGACATCCGCCACGGGAGAATCTATCTGCTCCCTTAGCTTCTCGTCGTCCATAGCAAAACGGTGGAACCTCTCCCCAGACTTCAGGGAAGCCGACAACAACCCATTGCTCAGATCGTCGAAGTCGCAGACGAGACCTGCGGTGTAGTTCCCGAGGGCAGTCACGGCGGCGCCGGTTAGGGTCGCCATGTCGATTATGATATCCACCTCCAGCTCGGAGGCAAAGGATAGGCTATCCGCCAAGGTTACCCTGCCCTCGGCGTCGGTGTTGACTATCTCTATGGTCTTACCGTTTCTGGCCCTCACTATATCGTCCGGGCGGTAGGAGGCCCCGTCGGGCATGTTCTCCGCCGCTCCCACTATTCCGTGAACCTCGACGTCCGGCTTAAGCCGGCCGACCGCCTCCATTATCGCCAGGACGTTGCAGCCCCCGGTTTTGTCGCATTTCATCGTTCTGATGCCGGTCCGCCCTTTTATACAGAGGCCACCGCTATCGAAGGTTATTCCCTTGCCCACCAAGGCCACCTTTCGACGAGGCTTTCCTGCGGGACGATAGACCATGTGGACAAAGCGAGGCTTGTTCTCCGACCCTTTCCCGACGTGCCACAGAGCCGACATCCTTTCCTCCTGGATGCGATCTTCGTCCCAGACCTCGCATTCCATACCGTATTTTTTCGCGATTCTCGCGGCCTCGTAGGCCATCGTCTCCGGTATCACGTCGTTTCCGGGACGATTTGCCAGATCTCTCGAGGCAGACTGGGCCTCGCCTAGGACAATTCCCCTGTCGAGTCCAGATCTCTGTCCGTCCTTGAGGTACAGTGTATCGATCGATACGGAACGCTCCTCTTCCTTGGGAGAACGGAAACGGTCGAAACGATAGTTCCCCAAAACGGCTCCTTCCGCCACGGCGGAGCTGATCGCCTCGTCGGGAGTCACCGGAAGGACGAAGGCCAACTCGGAGATTCCCATGGCCCCGATCTTCCTCACGGCATCGGACACCGCGTTTCTGTAGTTTCCAAGACCGCATTCATCCCTCTTCCCCAAGCCGACGAGGAAGAGATCCCTTACCTTTCCCTCCAGGGGATAACGAAAGAACTCGCCCTTTTTACCCTTGCCTTCGAAATGGGCCATAGCCCTGGTCGGAGCTCCATCCAGCACGTCCTCCGAGATTCCGTCGTCAAAACACAAAACCGCCACCGCCCTCACGGCGGGGAGTTCACCGCTGAAAACCGCTATATCCATCGGTATCACCTCCGAAAAATGTATCCGTTAACGAGTATAGCACCAAAAAACCAAAAGAGAGGCCCCCTTGAAGGAGGACCTCTCCGTTTTCCCGATCGAAGGTTGGGTTACTTCTTCTCCATCCAGACCTCTGTAAGATCGGTGGTGTAGTCTCCCATGGCCGGAAGATAGACGTTCTCGACGTCGGCGCCGTGTACCAGGCTGGTGGTGTAGTGGAAGAGGAAGATCCACGGGGCGTCGTCGACTATCTGCTGCTCCGCCTTCTGGTAAAGCTCAACCCTCTTGTCCCAGTTCGTCTCGGAACGGGCGGCCCTGAGCCACTCGTCCACCTGGGGGTTGCTATAGCGGGAATAGTTACCCTTGGAGCCTATGTTCGAGGAGTCGAGCAGAACGAAGAGGAAGTTGTCCGGATCGGGATAGTCGACGACCCAGGCCATCCTGAACATCTCGAACTCGCCTCTGGAGCAGGCGTCCAGATGGGTTCCCCAGTCCTGAACCTTCAGGTTCAGTTTTATCCCCAGCTCCGACACCTGGGCCTGTATAGCCTCAGCGATGGATCTATGCCTGGGGTTGTTGTTATACATGAGGGTAAGTTCTATACCGTCGGGATAACCGGCTTCCTTGAGAAGCTGCTTGGCCTTTTCCGGGTTGTACTCGTAGCCCTTTATGTTCGGGTTGTAGCCGGGCATTCCGGGAGGCAGTATTCCCTTGGCGGGGCCGTAACGTCCGTTGATGACCAGCTCGCTGATCCCCTCGCGGTTGACAGCGTAGTTGAGAGCCTGACGAAGCTTCTTGTTGCTCTTGAAGGGCTCCTCGGCGTTGTTGAAACCATAGTAGTAGGTTCCCATGTGAGCCCTCTCCTGGAACTGACCGCTCTCGGAGTAGTCACCCTTGATCTCCTCGTAGAACTCGTCGGGGACATCCTGGAGAATGTCGATGTTGCCCTTCTTGAACTCCAGATAGGCCACGCTGTTGTCGGGAATGACCCTGTAGACGATCTTATCCAGGTAGGGAAGGCTGTTGCCTTCGGCGTCCTTCTTCCAGTAATCGGGGTTTCTGACAAGGACGACCTCGTTGTCGTGATCCCACTTATCCAGCATGAAGGGACCGGATCCAACGAGATGGAAGTTGAAGTCTTTGCCCCACTTCTCGGCGTCCTCCTTGGGAACTACGGTGAAGGAGTTATAGGCAAGTATTGACAGGAAGGGAGCGAAGGAATAGTCGAGGGTAAAACGAAGGGTATAGTCGTCCACGACCTCTATACCGACCCACTCGTCCGCCTTGCCATCGGTGAAATCCTGATAGCCCTTTATCTGTTCGATGAAGTAAGCCCTGGGGGAGTTCTCCTTCACGAGACGCTCTAGGGAATACTTGAAATCCTGAGCGGTGACCTCTCTGCCGCCGTTGGCGGTGGGCTGACCTTCGCAGGTCTTGTGGAACTTGACTCCCTTTCGGAGGTGGAAAGTCCACACCGTGGCGTCGTCGTTAACGTCCCAGCTTTCCGCTATCTCCGGAAGGACTCCCTCTCCATCGGGATGGTATCCTACGAGCCCCTGACAGACCATGTTGAGGGCACGACTGGACGTAGTATCGGTTGAAAAAGCCGGATCCATCTTGGGAGGATCGTTGACCAGACGCCATACCAGAGTCCCGCCGTAGACGGGCTCCTCCGCCGCCAGGGATACCCCCGAGAGACAGAAAGCCAGGGCAACACCGAAAACCAATAAAGCACATATTTTCTTCATTAGCCAAAACACCTCCTGATATGATAGCCTCTATAACTAGGTATATTGCGAAACGGCTGAGGCTCAACCGTTCATTTTCATAATACCACCTCTGTCAATATATTGCCAAAAATAAATACACCCAATCTCATGACAGAGCCCGACAGGGAAAGTATAATAAGTCGGTATACGGCTTGGGCCGTGGAAATCAGTTCGAGGAGGATTTTCTATGCAAAGCTTAACCGATCTACTGGTAAACAACCCCTTCGTGCAGGGCCTGGTGTTGGGCCTGGCCGTAGCCGCCATCGCCTGGCTACAGGGGATAGTGAAAAACGGGAAACTCAACAAGGAAGTCAACAAGCTTAAGGACGGTCTAAACGCCCAGATATCCACCTCGGCTCAGAACAACGCCCAGTACATCAGGGAAAACGAGGAGATGAAGAAGAAGCTGGCCAACATGGAGATGACCTTGGCCACACTCTCCCAGAAACCGAAGAGAGCCGAGCTTAAGACCCTCTACGTCTACGACAAGGCGGTCCATCTGATGTACGCCAGGACCCCGGGATTCGCCACCGCCTGGGAGAGCGTGATAAAGGAGGCCGAACAGGAGGTCGCCAAGGCAGAATCGGGGATTATACCTCTGATGAAAAAGGTCTTCCACCCGTCTCTATCGGCCAAAACCGAAAGCGACGAGACCGTGACGGAGACCGACACGGAGCGAAGCGAAGAGGTTCAATAGACGGGGAGGGGATCGTTCCCCTCCTTTTTTGGAATCAGGAGGTGCTGCCATGAGAAAGGGAGCTATCGGTTTCATCGTCGCCATCTCGTTGGCGATACTGGGAACGACCTGTGCCTTTCAGCCGAAAGCGGAGGCGATCGTCCTCCCCTGGAACAAGGAGCACGCCGACGCACTGAGGGTATTCCAGTTTCTGAACTACATAGATTTCGGACTATCCGAGGCTATACAGACCGAGGACGCTCTCGTACTGGCCCGACAATACGAGATACTGGCGGGAAATTTGGATCTAGCGGTCATCAAAGACGAACAGTTGATAGAGGTGATAGAGGCTCTAGGAGAGCTGGTCGACAGGACGGAGACGGACAGGCTCGACGAACAGGTCAGAGCCGTCTTCTCCGTCAAGACCAGGGAACGGATCTACGGAAGCCTGTCCGGATCCGAAGACATCCTGGACTCTATAAGACAACAGATACCCCGTCTAGGAGCCCCATGGTACGACTATCGCAAGAACCGGGACGAATACGCTGCTATACTGCGTGGAAAGATAAAGCTTACGGAGGGGCAGATCAGAAAACTGACGGAGCTGCGAAAAGAGATGCTCAGGGTCTCTTGGGAGCTCTTCGGAAAGTACCAGATAGGCGAGGAAGAGAGGATCATGGAGAAGGAGATGGACCGATTCGTCGCTGTGATAGACGAGTACGATTCCGACCTCATGGCAAGACAGCTCAGAAGACTCCTCAAAGACCAGCCAGCCTTCGAGGCCTTCCCCCCCTTCTGGTTCTACTCGGGGATGGCGGAGATAGAGGCAGGGAGAGTCCACGACAACTACGGACTGAACTGTTTCAACCGGTATCACCAGACATACAGAGACCTCTTCAAAAAGGACCCACTTCTGGCCATGACGGCGATAGAGAGACTTTACCTCCTTCATGCCGGAGAGAGGGTCCAGAGACTTAAGAATCTGGAGCTTATGAGATCTAACTGCTCGTCCACCGACTGGCAGTTCTATCTCTTCGCCTCCATCCTGGAGGGCGAGATGGGGATGATACCCCAGGCTCGAGAGGATCTCTACAGAAACATCGACAACGGAAGACAGGTCTCCCTCTGCAGCTCCGTTCTCGGAAGAATCCTTATGGACAGCAAGGACATAAGGGGTTTCTCCAATGTAATGACAGATTTCATCGAGAACGACAGGGTCCTTCCAGGAGACATACTCATGCTGGCCTCCTACTGCGACCTGAAAGAGTGCGGAAAATGGCTGGACGGAGAGATGTCCAAATTAACCCTGTCCATAGCGAAAAGCGACGAAAGCTGCATCAGGATGGAGATACCATCGGGTTGGATCGACTATCCCTGCTCCATGGACGTAGACGTCTCATGGTCGAGGGACGAGAGGGGATGGAATACGTCTCTTTCGCCTACCGCCATAGCGGTACTACCGGAAGGGACTGTCGACGAGAGGAACCGTCTCGTCGAGACATACAGCATCCCTGACGGCCCGGAACTTCCGAAAAAACTGTACGCCCAGATAAACCACCGGCTCTTCGAGACATCCTCTGAATGGAAGCTAATCCCTCCGGAAGACGGAATCGGCAGAGACGTAAGGTTGGCCTTGGGTAAGGCCTTCCCCTTCTATCGACCGGAGATAGGCCGTTATGAGTTGGTCTATTACCGTATCGGAGACAGATCCATGAGGAAAGAGCCAGCGGAGCGAGAACATCCCTCAGAAGAGATCGTCACCGCTCCACCCGCTCCCCTATCGGAAAAATCGATCTCGAAGGACTCCCTGCCGGATAGTTCGGGCGATAAGATATCGGAGGACGCACTATCTCCCGATGTAGTCCTATCACCGGATATATCCGGCGAAGAAAAAGTCAGTAACATATCGGGAGACCTTTAGGTTATCTCCAATAACTCACATCCGAGCCCTCTCGGAGAGATCTTTTCGCCTCCACCATGTCTCGCCCGAACGTCTAATTCGAACTGCCCGTTTCGTACGGGACCGCCTTGGGGGCACATCCTGTGCCCCAAGGTTTGAGGCGACGTCCTGTCACTCCGTCAGTACTAATAGTACTAAACGACGGGAGCTCGAACGGTTTTTATCGAGAGGACTCGCGTTTTTTAGAAGTTACCTAGAGACAAATCTAATCCATTAGATCACTTGCATAGTACGTGAGGGGAATCAGGTCGCTTTTATCCAGATATTTAAGATCAAACTTGCGATTTAAGGCTGCAAAATGTCTCAAACCGCAACCTAGCTTGTTGAGATAGGAGAAAACCCCAACGGCTCCGGTGGAAAAACCATCCGCTTCCTTTCCGTATATTGCCCTCAGGTCCGCCAGATCATGGAACACCTCGTTAACGGTGTTACCGAACTTTTTGAAAAGCTCCGGCGTATTGCCCGCCTTTATATCATCTCCAACTTTTTTTCCAGTCATGGCAGCTGCCATAGAAGCACGACAGACACCGATGCCGCCTATAAATCCATCTCCAAACGCAAGGGACTTGAAAAGCTGATCTTCACTGGCAAAACCACCGGCCATTACCATAGCAGGAAGGATCTTGCCCTGTTTTTCCAGTTTTGAACAGATATCCACGACAGCTTTTTCGAGCAAAATCGTAGGTAGAGACCATTCGTTCATCATCTTTGAAGGGCTGTAACCCGAACCGCCACCAGCACCGTCAAAGGTTATCATGTCCACTCTGTTTTCAATGGCCATGTCGATAACCCGTTCTATATCTGGAAGATCGAATCCAGCCATCTTAAAGTAAACGTTCTTCATACCCATGGCACGAAGCTCGGAAATTCTCTTTGCCATGGACTCTTCCGTCCACATCGGGAGCCTGCCATATGTGTAGAAATTAGGACAGCAACCCTTTTTTCTAAGAGCCAGTATTTCAGGATCGAATGGATCTGGCATGACAAGGCTCCCACTCTCGACTTTTCTCACAGCCTCGTCGTAGTCCTTAAGCCTATTAACCGGCTGAGTCCCCTTTGCACCCTGTCCAAACTTAAACTCCAGGGCCTCAAAGCCGTATTTATCGAGAGCTATCTCGGGAACTCCCATAAGATGGTCGTCTACGTTACACTGAAGCACCATCTGACCGAAACCCCGGTGGTATTTATAATAACTATCGTGAATTTCCTTGAGCATGGGAAACGAAGTAATCTTACCCTTCTCTATTTCAAGCCTGGAGTCCTTATTTCTAGCATCTTCCCCTACCATACAGCTAACGCCTGACATAGCGGCTCCGGCAAAGTAATCTGTCCAGTTCATTTTAACCAGTGCGGGCAAGACGATAGGCAACTCAAGTTTTATTTTATTATCACAACCATATTCGGAGGCCAAGTTAACCTTGAATATCTCAGCATCTCCACAATCGGGATCTAGCCCTACCGCACCGAAGGCCCGACCGTTTATATTAAAATGAGAAAAATCGACAGGGTAATCTTTTTCCGACGCTATTTGGTTAGAACCTGTAGTCGTCGGATAGACAGACAATCTTCCTAAAACAGCGGCCTGAGCAATCTCGCAAGTTCCTGCACATTCATCCGTACATAAAGAACACATCCCAGATTGAGGAGAGATAAACTTACTTCTATTCCTCGCTGCCGTAAAACCGGAACTCAAACTAGGTGAAAAGGACATCACAATACCCCCTATAAAAAACTCTCAACAACGGCCTCCTGAAAATACGCTGCAACACTTCCTATAATACTGCAAAAGAAACAAAATATTTAGGGCTTCCTATACAAGCCACCTGAAGTTGCCTGGCTAAACGCTCGTAGGTATTTGTGGATAGCCAGCTCGGTCAAAGAAGTAGGCCCCCTCTTTTGTCCGATCTGAACTGTGGAGACTCCAAAATAACGAGAGAGCTTCACCAGGATCTTATATTCCTTCAGCGCTGCTAGGATTACCTTGGCCTTGAATTCCGATAAACATCTTTGTCGTTTGTCTGCCATTATGTCCCCTCTCTTTCTGAGACCTATGATACAGCAGCCTGTCCTTCACCTTAACCTAGCAACTTACTCGGTAGGCCATTTTTCCGGGTCCACTATACCATCCAGCCCCCCTGCTGATTTATTTCGAGGCTAAACCAGAGGAGAAACTGAATAGTTACTGTCTTTTCTCAAAATATCGAGTTGACGAATTATAACACACCTTGTATTATGCAGCATAAGCTGCATTGCAACTTATCAACCTGACAAAGCAACGCATGAAAGGAGAGCGCCTCTGGCACAGAATCGTATGGCAAGTTTTATAAAAAAACCAAAAAACAACATTAGATTAGCTGATCAAGCCGCAGATCGAATCAGAGAAATGATAATTTCTGAGGAACTTCCGATGGGTGAGCCTATAGCAGAAATTCCGCTCTCAAATGCATTCGGTATGAGCAGAACTCCTATTAGAGAGGCTATTTCTCAACTGGAGCAAGAAGGGCTTTTAAAGACCATTCCAGGACGAGGAGCCTTCGTAGCAGAGATAACCATCCAGGATATACATGAGATAAACGAACTTAGAAGAGTCCTAGAACCTCTAGCAATTGAGTCCGCCATAGAGGAAATTACTGACCAGGAAATATGTCAACAGCACAAAATTTGGCTAAATTTCAAACATCAATATGACAAAACAGATAAATGTCCGAAGAGCGACCTTCTTGCTATAGAGGACCATAAATTACACGAGTTATTCTCCAAAAAATGCAAAAACAAGCGCCTCAGAAACTTCTTGAACATTTTAAGAATCCAGACCTTAAGATACATGTCTGCCTACTGGAGCACAGAGGAATATGTAAACGAGATAATAGATCAACATATCGAAATACTGGAAAGCCTCAAGTCAAGAGACCTTGAAAGAGCTCAGAAGGCCATCAAAAAGCATATCAAGTTCAACAGGAAATTTTATTCTTTTAATTAAAAGAGAATTTTGGATATTGTTTTGTGTACACCATAATACAGGGTGCATAATATTTGAGCCTTATGCACCTAGAAGGAGGAACCATGACGGAACAACTACCATATGGAGAACTAGAGATAACCTTTGACGTATCGCCTGATAAAGTCATATTTAGAGGAGACATGACAAAAGCAACGCCCTTAAAAGACCTAAAAAAAGAACTGCTAATGAAACTTAACCACCCCACAGGAACACCTCCTCTTTATAGCCTTATCAGAGGCAAAGAAAATATCGTCATATTGATTGAGGACAACACCAGGAACACTCCACTGAAGGAAATCCTCCCGGTCCTGTTAAACTATCTCCTCAATCACGGGCAGAAAAAGGAAAATATATCTTTTCTCACTGCTCCAGGAACTCATCGAAGGATGACAGATGAAGAAATACTGGAAAAGGTTGGGCCTGAAATAGTATCTAGCTACTCTATATATCAGCACGATGCAACAAGGCCGGAGGAGATGGTCATGCTTGAACCAGCATCGATTGAGGGTTACGAAATACCGATAGAGGTCAATAAAAAAGCCATAGAAGCAGATTTCCTCATAGGTATAGGCAACATCGTCCCCCATTCAGACGCAGGATTCTCAGGTGGGGGAAAGATTGTCCAACCAGGTATATGTGGTTTCTCCTCTACATCAGCAACTCATGCATCATCGGCTTTGTCGGGAACTATACCTCTAGGAATGATGGATAACCCCTGCAGAAAGGGTATCGAAGAGGTTGCCAGAAAGGTAGGCCTTTCCTTTATTGTTAACACGGTGAAGAGCAACGATGATGCAGTAATAGCCATAGTCACAGGTGACCTGGTAAAAGCCCACAGAGAAGGGGCTAAGATCGCACAAAAAGCCTTCTCCGTAGCTATTCCAGAATTAGCCGATATTTTAGTAATAAGCTCTTCTCCATGTGACATTGACTACTGGCAGGCAAATAAAGCCATCAGTACATCTTATTTTGCCGTAAAAAAAGGGGGGATTGTGATCTTCGTGTCCCCCTGCACGGAAGGACTTGCCTTCAACCATCCGAAGTTTAGAGATTGGCTGTCGATGCCGCTTAATAAGATCATTTCGTCTATAAAGGAAACCAATCCCAACGATAAAGAAGCAGATCTCATCTCGGCAGTTTTGGCAGCATGCAACTCAAGGGTAAGAGAAAAAGTCTCGTCTATCTTCTCTGTAACTAAAGGTTTAACGAAAGAAGACTTACTAGCTCTTGGATACGAGAACTTTAATACGCTTGAGGAAGCATTAGAAGAGGCAATGAGACGAATTCCTGATGGGAAAATCGGGATTATATCCAAAGGGGGGATAGCTCTTCCAGTTAAAAAATAGAGAGGATACATGATAAGACAGACGTCGCCATGGAGCAAGATTTAATCATTTTACAGAAAAAGGCAGGGGGATTTCTATGTTCAGCAAGAAGAATATCGTAAAGTTCCTAAGTACAGTAGCTCTTACAGCTGTTATGACAACATCAGCTTTTGCTGCAAAACCGAAATTCGTCTTTAAGTTCGGAACAATAGTACCTGGCACCCATGCCGACTGTATCGCCGCAAATAAAGTCTTCAAAAAAAGCCTGGAGGAAGGATCTAACGGAAGAATCAAGTTTGAGCTCTACCCCAACGCACAACTGGGAGGAGACAGGGAAATGGTCGAGGCATGTCAATTAGGAGTACTCGATGGCTGCCTTCCCGCTGGATCTACACTCGTAGGTTTTGACAAGAGGTTCCAGATGTTGGCATTACCTTACCTCTTCAGAGATAGAGAGACTGCCTTTAAATCCCTAGACGGAAAAGTAGGACAGACCCTTAACAGCCACCTCCCAGAGATAGGTCTTGTCGGCCTGGGTTTCACAGAAAACGGATTTCGTCACGTCAGCAACAACAGAGGACCTATTAACACACCAGAGGATATGAAGGGCATCAAACTCCGTACCATGGAGAACCCAATGCACCTGGCCTACTTCAAAGCAATTGGTGCTAATCCTACACCTATGGCATGGGGGGAACTTTACACAGCACTACAACAGGGCGTCGTAGACGGAGAGGAAAACCCCGCAGCATTGGTCAACGAAGCCAGATTCTACGAAGTTCAGAAGTACTATTCAAAAACCGGCCATGTATTCTCAGCCTGTGACATCATCGTCAGCAAGGTCTTCTTCGACAGTCTTCCTGAAGACCTCCAGAAAGTTCTCATCGAAAGCGCAAAGAAATATGCTGCCGCCCAAAGAAAAGAGATCATCAAACAAGAAAGAGAGAGTTTCGAAGCTCTGAAGGAGAATGGAATGATCCTAAACGAAATCTCTCCAGAGAACAGAGAGAAATTTGCCGAACTTGCTGCACCTCTCTACTCTCAATTCAAGGAAGAGATCGGAGACGAGCTTTACCAGATGGCTATGGAGCTTCAGAAAAATAACTAGTAGGTTTTCTTGATAAATCGGGCAGGAAAAAATTTCCTGCCCGACATAACAGGGGGGGTCCACATGTGGAAAGAAATTTTTGACGATATAGAGGAAAAATTCCTCGTATGGACGATTGCGATAAGCGTTCTCCTCACATTTTCTCAGGTCATAATGAGATATGCCTTTCACAATTCTCTATCCTGGAGCGAAGAACTCTCTCGCTATCTCTTCCTTTGGTACTCATGGATAGGAGCCAGTTACTGCGTCAAGGAGAAGGCACATCTCAGGGTGGGAATATTGACGGATAAATTATTGGGAAGAAAAAAGGCATTTTTTGAGATAGTTATACTCCTAGTCTGGATAGTTTTTTCTATCTTTCTGGCATGGCAAGGGGGAGTGCTGACTGGATTTCTTATAAAGAGAGGCCAGTTATCAGCTGCTATGAGAATTCCTATGAGCATAGCCTATTCCTCAGTGCCAGTAGGCTGTTTTCTAATGGCACTGAGACTTATCTTTGAACTGCCGCCTCATTTTAAAAAGCTGTTTGGGAAGGAAGTGTAAAAGATGGAAGCTGTTCTCCTTTTCTCCGTTCTCATTCTCCTTATAGTGACAAGCGTCCCGATCGGGATAGCTCTGGGGATAGCTACATCGGTCTGTCTTTACTTCACGACTCACATTCCTATGGTCATGATCGCTCAAAAAGCGTTCACCGGCCTCGATTCCTTCCCTCTTCTGGCAATCCCATTCTTCATTCTCGCAGGCTCGCTAATGTGCAACGGAGGTATCTCCAGGAGACTCATCGAGTTTGCAGAATGCCTTGTTGGCTTCATAGTGGGAGGTCTGGCGATGGTGACAGTTCTGGCCTGTATGTTCTTCGCTGCCATATCAGGCTCAGGGCCTGCTACTGTCTCCGCCATAGGGACATTTATGATACCCGCGATGAAAGAGAGGGGCTACGGTGGTGGTTTTGCAGCAGCTCTCACGGCTACAGCAGGAACGATCGGAGTAATAATTCCTCCAAGTATTCCTTTTGTCATCTACTGTGTCGTAGCACAGACATCCATAGGGGACATGTTCATCGCGGGCATCGTGCCAGGAGTCATAATCGGCCTGTCTCTCATGGGGACCTGTTATTACATAGCAAGGAAAAGAAACTATATCAGCTACACAAAACCACCAACTGCCAAAATTGTAGTACATCGTTTTAAAGAGGCTATATGGGCTCTCATCGTTCCAGTAATCATACTAGGTGGAATCTATGGAGGTATATTCACCCCAACGGAAGCAGCAGTCGTTGCAGTAGTCTACTCTGCTCTAATAGGAAAGTTCGTATACAAAGAGCTGGACAAGGCAGCACTTTACGATTCTTTAAAACAGACTGCCATAATAAACGGTTCTCTTGAATTCATGATCGGTCTTTCAATTGCCTTCGGAAACTATCTGGCTATGGCGAGAATTCCCGAGATGATGGCTGGTTGGCTTATGTCTCTCTCAAATTCTCCCATTGTGATAATGATCCTTATAAACATTTTCCTGTTGGTGATTGGGTGTTTCGTGGACAACATCGCAGCTGTAATCATACTTACGCCTATTCTCCTCCCAATCGTGCAGGGGATCGGGATAGACCCCATACATTTTGGTTTGATCATAACGTTCAACTTGGCAATAGGCTTCATAACGCCGCCTTATGGAATAAACCTCTTCGTAGCGTCTTCCATATCGGGAGAATCGATAGAAGTCATATCCAGAAACATTATGCCTTTCATCTTTTCCATGATCGTTTGTCTGTTGCTCTTTACCTTCTGTCCTGCCTTCACGGTCGGAGTGGTAAATCTATTTGGATAGACACATAAAAACAACGCAAGGGAGCTGTATCTATGAAAATAACTAAAGAAGAACAGGAAATCCTTCAAGGTAAACTGGGCGAGGGAATGCAAAAAGCCTTGGAACTCCAGGTAGCGCTAGGGGAAGCCTTCGACGCAGAAAGATTTGTAGATGTATCTAGAACACATGTGGCCCTCAGTGGTCAAGAGGGAGATACCTATTGGTGCGAACTGCTGGTCAAGGGAGGCGCAAAATGCAAAGTCCCTTGCACCACAAACCCAGCATGGGACACCAAAACATTAACACAGTATTATGGAGTGACTCAAGATGAACTTGAACTAGTCAAGAGGACGTACGACGTATATACAAAGATCGGAGCCGTCATGTCTCTAAGCTGCACTCCAGAGCTTCAGCAGAATGTACCGGCCTTCGGCGAGGTAGTTGCCTTCTCCGAGTCAAGCTGTACTCCCTATGTCAACTCCGTATTAGGAGCCAGGTCGAACAGAGAATCATCGGTAAGCGCTCTCGCAGCAGCAGTAACAGGGAAGACGCCTCTTTACGGTCTCATGTTCGACGAAAACAGGAGAGGCACCATGGTCATAGAAGTTGAAGAAGCTCCTAAAGACGCCTATGACTGGGGACTTCTCGGATACAACGCTGGAAGGATCATAGAAAAGGATGTACCAGTATTCGTATTCAAGAAGATCGACGGAAGACCTACACCAGAGTCTCTACTCTACTTTGGAGCAGAGCTGAACACATCAGGTGCAGTTCCTATGTATCACATAGTGGGAGTAACACCTGAAGCTCCAGACCTTGAGAGTGCCCTAAGAGGCAACAAACCGACCAGAACCGCTTACATCTCCAACGAAGACATCAGAGAAGAGGAGAAAAAGATCTCTGAGGAAGGCGGAAAGATAAACCTTGTCATGTTAGGATGCCCACACTACACGCTGGACCAGGTTATGGAGCTAGAGAGACTTATGGACAACAGAAAGTCCTCTGTCCCATTCTGGGTTCTCGTATCCGAAGCCACTCTTTCACTTGCCAAGAGGAATGAATCGTTCTACAGACTGGCAGAGTGTGGAGTAAATCTCGTAGCCGAGACCTGCATTGACGAGCCTTGCTTTAAGAGTTTCGAAGGAGGACTAGGCCTTACAGACTCTCCCAAGTGTGCCTACTACAGAGAGAGACGGGGACAGCCTTTCGTATTGAGACGCCTGTCAGAATGTGTAGAGGGAGCAATCAAAGGAGAGGTGAAATAAGATGGAACAGGCCTACAAATGTAGAAAAATTTTAAAAGGTAAAGGAGAAGGAGAAGCTATAGTATCGACAGATCCTATCTGTTTTTACCTCTGTGATCCCAAGACTGGAAAGGTCATAGAAAAAGGACACTCCATAACAGGCAAGACCGTTGCAGGCAAGGTGCTCGTAGTAAAATCAGGCAAGGGCAGCTCTGTCGTAATGGTAGATGGTCTTTATCAACTCAAGATGCAGGATAACCTCCCAGCAGCTATAATAGTCCGAGACATTGAACCGGTTCTGGTCTCATGCGCAGCAGTAGTAGGAGTTCCAGTCGTAGACAGACTCGAGATCAATCCCTATGAGGCTATCAAGGACGGAGATAAGGTAATCGTAGACGCAGATAATTGCACAGTAACGGTAAAAAGAGTAGACTAAATAGATATATGAGTTCCAGAAATATAAAGGTAACTCTGCGGAAAAATAAGGCAGCTATAAAAATCCCTATGTCCAATCTATAATCTACAGACAGGAGGTCTTTGAGGGAGCCTCTATCAACCCCATATTTAGCAGTCTGCGCAGACAAAAAAGCCTCTCATCGGAGAGATTTGATTGTTTTGGAGGAATCCCGTTCGAGACCTTATTCCCTAACCGCCATCATATGTACGAAAGGGGCGACAGGATGTCGCCCCTTTCGTACAGGAGAGCACCGGCGTCTCTCAACGAAACCATTTATCGTATAGGATCCTCCGGGCCTCAACCACCACGGAATCGACTACCTTCCTCAGAGCCTCCTCCCCTTTGGGAAGCACCACCCCGTATCTCTCGGTAGTAACCATTCCCTCGAGAGCGATCAATCCGTCGTATTTATCAGCCGCAGCGATCACTATGGTGGCATCGGAGAGAGCACCGTCGACACTCCCTGCCCTCAGGGCATCGACGGTCTCCTGAGGACTATCCATGACCACGGTCTGGGCAGCCAGATCCCTCTTGGCCGTCTCATAGCCGGTGGAACCGGCCATCACCGCGATAGTCTTCCCCTCCAGATCGAGAGGGGTCTCATAACCGTCACCCTCTCTGACCAAAAGCTTCTGCCCCGTGTAGAAATACCAGTCCGAGAAATCGCAGGCTCTGGCTCGACTCTGCCTTATGGTTATGCTGGCGATCGCCATATCGTAACGACTCCAGGGATAACGGCTGTACCAGGCCAGGGCTATCAGACCATCCCATGGAACCCTCACGAAGCGAACGTCCACCCCGATCTCCTTTGCTATCATACTGCCCAGGTCGACGTCGAAACCGACGAGATCACCATCCTCGACGAAGAAAAACGGCTCGTTCTCGAAATCGCCGACAGCCACAACCATCTCGCCTCGTTTTACTATGTCGTCCAGTCTATCTCCGGCCCAAGCACAGGAGGCGGAGAGAAAAACCGTCAAGAAAACCGAGGATATAAACTTCATAGAGACACTCGTTTTGAACATATTGAACATCGCCGATATCCCTCCCTACTACCATTTAAGCCCGGCTATGAAGATAACCAGAATACATATCGGAGCCACGAAACGGAGAATGAAAAGCCAGACCTTCTTTCCTCCAAACGGCCTGGTTCCTTCGTTGGTGATGCCTTCTTCCGCGACTGAGGGGACGACCCAACCGAGAAACACGGAGATGAGAAAGCCGACGATCGGCATTATCAGATTGGAGGCGAAAAAATCGGCTGCGTCCAAAAATGAAAGCCCAAAAACGTTTATCCTAACCGCCCCCTGAGACAGGGCGGAAGGGATTCCGACCAAAGTTATGAGACATCCCAAAAAGATCGTCGCCCTTCGCCTCGCCCAACCTAGACTGTCTATGAGATAGGAAACAGCCACCTCGAGAAGAGACACCGACGAGGTCAGGGCCGCGAAGAAAAACAAGACGAAGAATGACGCCGACCAAAGCACTCCTCCTGGCATCCTGGAGAAGACCACCGGCAAGGTTATGAAGGTCAGGCCAGCCCCGGCCCCTGGCTCCATTCCGAAGGCGAAGAGAGAGGGAAATATTATCAGACCGGCCATCAGGGAGATCAGAAAGGTGAGGAAGCAAATCTGGAGGCTGGACTTGGGAATATCCGAATCCTCAGGAAGGTAGCTGCCGTAGATTATCATGGCCCCGATACCGAGTGAGAGCGAGAAAAAAGCCTGTCCGAGAGCGGAAAGGAAGACCTCGCCGGTAACCTTGCTGAAGTCGGGCTTTAGAAAAAAGGCGACCCCCTCCATGGCTCCCGGCAGGGTAACCGACCTCCCTATCAAAAGCAGCATCAGGACGAACAAGGCCGGCATACAAAAGGTACAGAGCCTCTCGATACCTCCGCTGACCCCTCTAAAAACGACGAACACGGTTGCCCCCATGAAAAGACACTGAAAAAAGACCATCTGAGTCCCGCTGGATATGAAATCCTGGAAGACCCTAGCTACCTCACCGGCACCGGTGACCTCCATAAGCCCGAAAAAGGACTTGAATATATAGGCTATGGTCCATCCTCCTATGACACCGTAGTAGGATAATATGACGAAAGCCGCCACGACCCCCCCCCAACCGACCAGCGACCACCTCCGTCCGCCCAGTTTCCCGAAGGAACCTACGGCGTTCAGCTTTCCCTTTTTACCTATGACTATCTCCGCCATCATCAGGGAGATCCCGATCGAAAAGACGAGGACGAGATAGACCGCCACGAAAGCGGCTCCTCCCGATTGCCCCGCGATATAGGGAAACCTCCAGATACTTCCCAACCCTATGGCGGAACCTGCGGCCGCAAGAATGAAACCTATTTTACTGCTCCATTCGCCCCTGGACGATTCATCCTTCACGATAACGCCTCCTTATGATAGAAATTTAGTCAGACTACTCACACAAGGAGTGTATCATAACTCACAAAGCAATAAAAAAGACTAAAAATAAAGAATGTACGGTTTATTGCATCTTGGAACATTCATCATGTCGAAAGCAACCCACCAGATGGTCGTTGACCAAGCCTGCCGACTGGATCAGGGAATAGATTATGACGGGACCTACGAAGCGAAATCCCTTCTTTTTCATGTCCATGGAGATCCTCCTGGACAGATCCGTCTCCGGCGGGACCTGTGAGATAGACTTCCATCGGTTCACTATAGTTTTTCCGTCGACGAAACCCCATAGATACTCGGAGAAGCTCCCCTCTCTTTCCTGCAAATCCAGAAAAACCCTGGCGTTTTCCACGACCGATCGAACCTTTAGCCTATTTCTTATTATCCCTTGATCCGTCAGGATCTCGTCTATCCGTCGCTGGTCGTAACGGGCCACCGCCCCAGGATCAAACCGATCGAAAACCCTGCGGTACGCCTCCCTTTTTTTGAGAACCGTTATCCAGCTGAGACCGGCCTGAGCTCCCTCAAGACAGAGAAGCTCGAAAAGCGCCCTGTCATCTTTCAGGGGCACACCCCATTCTCTGTCGTGATAATCGACGTAGAGGGGATCTTCCCCGCACCATGGACACCGGAAGATATTGTTCACTAAATTCGTCCTCCTGACTAAAATCCAAGACTGAAATAACAGAGTGGAGGTTCCCCTTAGGGGAACCTCCACTCTGTTATTATATCGCAAGCTCACATTATCCCGTATTTTTTAAAGGCCTCTACGGTGGACATTCCCTCGGAAATCTCCCTGGCAACGATGTCCTCGCCTCTGGATTTCTCCAGGGCCCTCTCCAGGACCTCGTTCTCGACGGACCTCGGTATTATGACCACTCCTCCGTCGTCGCCGAACACCAGGTCGCCGGGCTCGACCGTCACACCGTTGGAAAAACGGATGGGACAACGATAATCCACGGCTCGCCCTCTCTGACCCTGATCCTGAGCGTAGCTTCCTCTAGAGAAGACCGGCAGCCCCCGCTCCAATACCTGGGAGGTATCCCGGCTGTAGCCGTCCACAACTGCACCGGCGGCCTTAAGATAGCTGGCTCTCATGGTCATCAAACCGCCCCATAAGGCATAAGAAGGGGACGATCCGGTACAGAGATATACCTCTCCCTCCTCGAGGCTGTCCAGCGCCTCGAAGATCAGTCCGAAAGGCTCGTCCCTGTCTTTATGCCCCACCCTGGTTCCACAGCAATCGGCCTCCAATACTGGCATGGCTCGACCGATTATCACCATTCCCTCCTTCAAGGGACGGATCCAGGGAGGCAGAAACTGACATGTACGGCCCATGGCATCCATGACGTCTCCGCAGAGAGCGGTGAAAAGCTCTTTCCTCACGATCCCGAAAAGCTCGGAATCAGTCATTACGGCGCCTCTAATCCTCGGCCAGAGATACTATGGCGGCGGCCATTATCTTGGTGCTGGTCATCATGTTGTCGATGCTCCAGCACTCGTCGGCCTCGTGTATGTTGGATGGCTCGCCAGGAAGGGTCGGGCCGAAGGCCAATACGTTCGGCATGGCCTTGGCGTAGGTTCCTCCTCCGATGGACATGGGTTTGTCGTCCATCCGGCCGGTCTCTCTGCGATAGACCTCCATCAGTTTGACCACCAGCTCGGAGTCCTCCGGCATATAGAGAGGCTCGTCCTTTCTCATGGACAGGATCTCGAATCCCGCATCGGAGAAGGTCTTCTCTAGAATCTTCACCATGTCCTCGGTACGGTAGCTCACGGGGAACCTCGGGTTCAGGCTGAAGACTACCCTGTCTCCATCGGTCTTCATGGTGCCCCAGCAGAGCGAGGTGTATCTGGACACGTCGTCGTAGACGCAGACTCCCAGGCTCTCTCCGTGACAGTCGATTCCCACGTAGCGATCCAAGGCGGCCAGGGTACGCCCCTGCTCACCGGTAACACCAAGAGTGAGCAGGACCTTGACAAGCCAGGCCACTGCGTTGACTCCCTGCTCCGGAAGACTACCGTGGGCAGGAACTCCCTCCATGGACAGCAGGAAACGGCCCTCCCCCTTATCCTCCAAAGACAGTTTTGCCCTCTCCGGGCCATGCCAGTTCGATACGGTGTACTTGACCCTTTCGGCCATATCGGACTTCACGAAGATCTCCGCCTTGGCAATCGAAGGCACCGAGTTAGGCGCCACGCCTCCGTCGAAGGAAACCACCTGAACATCTCCGTCGGCCTTGAAGGGGGCGGACAACCTGGCTATGACGATACCTTTTTCTCCGTTTATCAGAGGGTACTCCGCATCGGGGGTAAAGCCCGCGACGGGGAGATCCTGTCCTGCCTCTACGTAACGGGCTACGGCCTTGCTGCCGCTTTCCTCGTTCGTTCCGATCAGGATCCTAACCCGTTTTTTGAGAGGAATCTCGAGGTCTTTTATGGCCTTTAAAGCGTAGAGAGCACAGATCACCGGCCCCTTATCGTCCATGACTCCTCGGCCGTAGAGTTTGCCGTCCTCTATTTTGCCTTCGTAGGGATCGCAGCTCCAGCCGTCTCCCTCGGGGACCACGTCGACGTGACCGAGGATGGCCACCATATCGGCATCGGGATCTCCGAACTCGGCCCAACCGACCATATCCTCGAAGACACCGGTTTCGAAACCGAGGCGACCGGCTATCTGAACGAAGTTATCCATCGCAGCTTTAGGTCCGGGGCCGAAGGGAGCTCCCGGCTCGGCGGGACCTTCCACGCTTTTGACCGCTACGTTTTCCCTGATGGCCGCTACGATATCGTCCTTCATGGCATCGATGCTCTGTCTAAGTCGTTCCACGTCTCTACCTCCTAAAATGTTTCGATAAAATTCACCGAATTCTATTATAGGGGATATCCGACTAGACCGGGATAACACTTGTTTACAAAACCGGGCAGGTCTCCTTGATTATGGAGAGTCCAGAACTGGTTCCGAAAACGTCTCCTCCGACCACGACGAACCTCTCCAAGTCGGCCATGGACCGTACCCCTCCGGAGACCTTTATCCTCTTCTCGCCCATCATGGTCTCCGCCAAAATCCTTACATGGTCCTCCGTGGTGGGGCTTCCGCAGAAACCGGAAGAGGTTTTGACGTAGTCCAACCCATCGACGCCGGCGCAGATACGGCCGATTTTGCGTATCTCATATTCGGATAAAAGAGGGGTCTCGACTATAAGCTTGAAGACCCTGTCCGAAAGCCTATCGGACAGACTCCTTATCTCGCTTTCCACGTAGTCCCACATGCCGGATTTCAAGGCCGACAGGTTCAGCACCACGTCGAAATCGGTCACCCCTGGCCCTATTTTCATATAATGATCTATCTCGGTCAACTTCACCCCAAGAGGATGATACCCCAAGGGGAAGCCTACCACGACGGATACCCCGGTTTCGCTATTCTCCGTCATGGAGACGGCATGGGCTACCATCCAGGGGGGGACCACCACCGTACGGAAACGGGCCTCCACCGACCGGGAGATGAACTCCTCTACCTCGACCACCGACACATCCTGACGGAGAAGGGTGTTATCTATCGTTCTGCAAAGATCCCGCAATGAATCCAAGACATCGACCTCCTTTTATCATCGGATACATAATATCCCTTCCTCCGAAGGGAGGACAGGGACGAGGGTACCGTTATGGAGAGTATAATGGCTCATGAATCGGAAAGGAGAGATAATTTTGAGGTTGAAAGAAATAGACGAAATACGCCGCTGGTTCGACGACTACGTGGCTTCTTTCTACAGCACCTGCGGAAGACTTCATCAACTGGAATTGAAGGAAAGGCACAGCCACAGGGTCGCGGAAAACGCCGGACTCCTGGCGGACGAACTCGGATGGGATGAATCGGCCAGACACCTGGCGGTCGCGGCCGGCCTCCTCCACGACCTAGGCCGATTCCCTCAGTATAGGGACTACGGCACCTTCTACGACTTCAGATCTCTGGATCACGGAGACAGAGGAGAGAGGGTTTTCAGAGAGGATTTCCCCGGGGACATTATCGACCCTATCGAACTGGAGCTTATCGCCTTCACGACGAGAGAACATAACAAGAAGGATCTTCCGGTAGGACGCACAGAGAAAGAGATGGAACTTCTGAAACTAATAAAAGACAGCGACAGGATAGACATCTTCCGGGTGGTCCGAGAGCACATCAAAAGAGGGGAGACCGACTCCATATACCCAGGGATAGGACCGGAAGGGCAATTCACCCCAGCGGTGCTGGACGAATTGAGACGTTATGGCAAGGCCCGCTACGACCAGTTAAGGACTCTGTCGGACGTGCTGCTGTTTCAGCTCTGCTGGATCAAGGACATGGCTCATCCTCAATCGGTAGAGCTCCTAAGGGACAGAGGAGACCTAGAGTGGATTTTAGACCGTCTGCCGGAGAATTCCACCGCCGCCGAAATCCTGGGATCCCTGAAGGGGTCCATGCTGCCATCGCAGACCTGCCGATGATGTTGACAGCTCGTCCATTCTTATAGATAATCTTTTTTATAGGTTCAAAGCATAACAGAGGAGTGAAAAAATGAGAAAGACGACGATTTTAATAGCTTTATCGGCGATCTTGGCAACGGCCTCTATCTCGTTCGCACAGACGGATAAACCCCTGAAGGGGCAGAGCATCAGCATTTTCGCCGCCGCCACCGGCATAGACGAGACCTTCGCCGAGTTTACCAAGGACACGGGGATCAAGGTCAACTATCTGGAGATGTCCTCCGGAGAGGTACTCACCAGGCTCAGGGCATCCAAGGGCAAAAACCTGGCGGACGCCTGGTTCGGAGGCGGAGTCGACAGCTTCATGGTAGCGGGCCAGGAGGGATTTCTGGAAAGCTACGTCTCTCCCGAGGCGGAGAAGATCCCCGAGGAATACAGGGATCCCGACGGATTCTGGACGGGGCTGTCCCTGGTGGCGGTGGACTTCATCGTCAACGAGGATATATTGAGAGAAAAGGGAATTTCCGCTCCTAAAAGCTGGATCGATCTGGGCAAACCGGAGTACAAGGGCGAGGTGATGATGAGCAACCCGACCATCTCCGGCACCAATTACTCGGTTATCTTCGAGATCCTCGAGATATTCGGAGAGGAAAAAGGCTGGGAGGTCATCCGAAACATCGACGCCAACATCCCGTTCTACACAAAGAGAGGCTCCGCTCCGCCGAACAAGGCGGCCATGGGCGAGGTAGCAATCGGCATAGATCCCTACGACGTGGGAGTCAAACTGATAGCTCAGGGACATCCGGTAATCTCAGTCTTTCCCGAGGAAGGCACCCCGGGGTCGCTGGCTCCGGTCGCCATAATGAAGGGCGCAAAGAACGTAGAGGCGGCTAAAGCCTTCGTCGACTGGTGTCTCTCCAAGAGAGGCCAGGAGGTCCAGATGGCAAACACCGCGAAGGTCGGAACCAGGCCGGACGCGGAGGTACCGGAGTATCTCAGGGGACTGAAGGACGCCAAGATAATTCTGGTGGATCCGATAAAATCCGGAGAGAGGCGCGAGGAGATACTTGGCAGATGGCAGAAGGAATTCGGTGAGAAAACCGAGTAGACAGGCCGGAGGGGCATCTCAGGATGCCCCTCTTATACTGTTCGCCCTTCTGGCAGTAGGCGTCCTGATATTCGTCCTGTGGCCTACCGTAGCCATACTGAAGGAAAGCCTGTATCCCGACGGACATTTCAGCTTGATGTACTACCAGGACCTGATCGAGAAAAATCGCAGACTGATCGGCAACAGCTTGTTCATCGGGTTCTGGACCACTCTGTTCGCCGTATTCATGGGGCTGTGCTGTGCCCTCTACGTTACCTACACGAACTATCGGGGCAAGAAAACCGTCCTGGCAGTGCTGATGATGACTCTTATATCGCCACCCTTCATGTCCTCTCTGTCCTATATCATGCTGTTCGGCAGAAGAGGCCTGATATCCTGGAAACTTCTAGGTCTTCACTGGAACCCCTACGGTCCTCACGGGATAATACTGATGGAGTCTATCGGATTGGCCTCCATAGCAGCCTTCCTGATAATGGCTGTGCTCAAGGGAACGGATCGAGACCTGGAAAGGGCGTCGCTGGACCTGGGAGCGGGAAGATGGGCAACCATGCTAAACGTCACCTTTCCTCTGGCCAGGCCGGGAATCGTGACGGCAGGACTTATCGTTTTCGTTAGGTCTCTATCTGACTTCGGCACCCCCATATTCATAGGGGGAAGCTACAATGTCCTGGCCACCCACGCCTATACCACGGCGGTAGGATCCTACGACCTGCCGAAAGCCGCCGCCATATCGACACTGCTGCTGGTTCCAGCCCTGATAGCCTTTCTGATATACAGACGGCTTATGGCAAAGAACTCGCTGTTCTCCATCAAGCCCGGAGGCCAGGAGATATCGGAATCCCGACTTCCACCGATGGTGGGAGCGGTGGTCTGCACGGTAGTCTGGGGCTACGTCATTTTCGAGATCGCCAAGTACGGAACCATTTTATCCGGAGCCTTCGTCAAGACCTGGGGAGTGGACTTCTCCTTTACGGGCAGACACCTGGAGGCCCTGAAGCTGGCTAAGATGGGCAGCTTGTTCAGAAGTCTAAAATACGCCGTGATCACCGCCGTCGCAGCCGGGCTGATGGGAGTGCTGATGGCCAGATATCTAGGACGGGCCAAGGGAATATTCGCCAGGACGATAGACTTCGTGGCAGACCTCCCCTTTATCCTTCCCGGGCCCTTCTTCGGAATATCCTATCTACTGGCATTCAACTGGATGCCAGAGGCGGTACTGGCCTCGGGGTTTCTGATCGTCACGAACTGCGTCTACAGACAGCTCTCCCTGGGGATAAAGAGCGGCATCTCGGTCATGGGTCAGATCAATCCAGAGCTGGAAGATGCAGTAAGGGACCAGGGAGGAAGCTCCTTCTTCGCGTTGAAGGACGTCACCATTCCCCTCATGACACCAGCCTTCGCAATAAGCTTCATAAACACCTTCACCTTCACCATGACCACGGTGGGAGGAATTATATTCCTGATAACCCCTTACACGAAGGTCATGACGGCGGAGATGTTCGAGGCCATACAAAGCGGCAACATAGGGGCCAGCTCCGCCATGGCGTCCGTCATAGTGGTTGTGACTATGACTGTGAATTTGATATTCTCCCGATTGGTCCTCGGAGGGAAGAAACGGGAGGCCAAAAAATGTATCTTCGGCTAAATAATCTTAAAAAAGCGTTCGATGAAGTTCCGGCGGTGGACGGACTTTCCATCGACATAGAGGAAGGCGAGATGGTGTCACTGCTGGGCCCAAGCGGCTGTGGCAAGACCACCACACTGAAAATGGTGGGAGGCTTCATACGGCCGGACGCCGGAAGGATAATTCTGGACAGAGAAAATGTCACGGAGCTTTCGCCAGATAAAAGACCTACCGCCACCGTGTTCCAAAGCTACGCTCTGTTTCCTCACATGACGGTTATCCAAAACGTGGCCTACGGATTGAAATTTCGAGGAATAAATAAAAAAACTGCGCAGAAGGCAGCTGAGGAAATGCTCGATAGGGTTGGTCTTCCCACGTCGCAGGACAAGACAATCCACCAGCTCAGCGGGGGGGAACAGCAAAGGGTCGCATTGGCCAGAGCTCTAGTGATAAGACCTAAGGTCCTCTTGATGGACGAGCCTCTCAGCAACCTGGACGCTAAGCTCCGGATCCGGATGAGATCGGAGATAAGAAAGGTTCAAAGAGATATGGCTATAACGGCCATATACGTCACCCACGATCAGGAGGAGGCACTGGCCCTCTCGGACAGGATCGCCGTCATGGAAAAGGGAATCGTGGCCCAGATCGGCACACCATACGATATATACAGTCATCCCAGAACGATATTCGTAGCCGACTTCATCGGCAGAAGCAACTTCGTTACGATGGGCGACGGTCGTAAAGCGGCTGTTCACCCGGAGGACGTATCCCTATCCTCGGACGGAGGTGATTTCACCGGAAAGATTACCGGCCGACAGTTCAAGGGCGCCATGACCACCTACTCCGTAAGAGTCGGACAATCGACGATGGAGGCCGACGTTCTGAGCAGGGACGATCTGAGATGGAATGAGGGAAAATCGGTGCACTTAAAGTTGAACAGGGACAAGCTGGTCTATCTGGACTAGCTTGTCCCTGTTCTTCTGGCCATCAAGGTATAGATCGAGACCGACACCACTATGATCAGTCCGTATATAAGCCTGGTCCAGAACCCGGCCAGACCGGCGCTCACTATGCCAGCCTCTATGATGCCTATTATGGCGGCCCCTATCAACGAACCGTATATGGTGCCCTCGCCTCCATAGGCCGAAGTTCCTCCTACGAAGACCGATGCGAAGACCAACAACATGTATCCCTCGCCCTGGGTTGGCCACCAGTTGGCCAACTCCAAGGTGGACAACATCCCGGCGAAGGCGGCCAATATTCCCATCAGGACGAACGCCAGTATTCTGACTCGCTCCACCGGTATACCCATCATGGCAGCAGCACGGCGGTTGTCCCCTACGAAGAGCAGAGAGTCACCGAAAGCGTGCCGGTTCAGGAGCAAGGCCAGACCCAGGGCTATCGCCAGACACCACAGAAACTGGGCCGGGATCTCGCCGCCCAGTCTCCCTACCAAAAGAGAGTGTAGACCGTTGCCCCTTATGGAAGCCAAGCTCACCGCGACCCCGTCGGACAGCAGCAGAACAAGACCACGCCAAAAAAACTGGGTACCGATGGTGGCGATTATGGACGGCACCCCTATTCGAACCACAATCAGACCGTTGGTCCAACCGATGAAAGCCCCCGAGAGAATCGCGGCTCCGAAGGCAAACCAGGAAGACCCGGTCCGAACGAAGACCTCGGCGAAGAGATAGGCCGACGCCGCGGCCACGGAGGGGAAACTCAGGTCCATGTCTCCGGCCACCACGAGAAGGGTCATACCCATGGCGAGGACGGCGGTAACCGGAATGGTGGACATGAAGGACCGGTATATCCTCATGCCGGTAAAGGTCCTGGGGCTGGCGATGGCAAAGGCGAGCAACAACCCCGCGAAAGCAAGGGACACCAGAACCTGGAGTCGATAGCGTTTCAGTAAAGCTCCCATCACGAGGCCTTCCCGTTCACCAGATGGAGCATGGCCTTCATAAGCTCATCCACCGTCACCTCGTCCTTCGAATAGGAGGACTCGATTCGTCCTCTATCCATGAGGACGAATCGGTCCGCGACCTGTGCCACGTGCCCCAGATCGTGACTTATGACGACGCAGGATCGCCCGTCCTCCTTTATGGAACGTATGAAGGAGAGCACCTTGGAGACCTCCCCGAGAGAAAGAGCCGTAGTAGGCTCGTCCAACACTATTATCTCCGCCCCGAAGTACATGGCCCGCCCTATAGCAAGGCCCTGTCTCTCCCCTCCGGAGAGGGTCCCGACGCTGGCGTCTGGGTCAAGCCCCACCCCTCTAAGGCCCAGGACGGACGAGAGAAGATCCATGGTATCCCTTTTCTCTCGGGACACGTCGATAAACCCCCACCGGTTAGTCAGATGTCTTCCCATGAAAACGTTGCGCCAAAGGGGCTGTTTCTCTCCCAGCGACCTCTCTTGATAGACCGTCTCTATGCCCAGAGACCGGGCACGACCTACGCCGTAACGGTCCAGATCGATATTCTGCCCCGAGATGGACATGGTTCCGCGATCGGGACGATGGACCCCGGAGAGCACCTTTATCAAGGTCGATTTTCCGGCGCCGTTGTCCCCCAACAGAGCGACTATCTCTCCCCTCTTAAGGAAAAAATCCACCCCTCTGAGGGCCTCTACGTGGCCGAAGGATTTGACGATTCCTTCCATCTCCACCAGCTTATCCAAATCCTCACCGCCTTGATGTCAGGATATCAGCGAATACCCTTAGCCGCCAGAGGCGCTATGACCTCCACGTTTTCGGAGGACACGAAACCGCCGCCTGTGTCTATTACTAATCCTCCGAAACCGTACCTCTTGGTCTGGACTATCTGAAGCACCGACAAATACCCCAGCAGATATGGCTGATGTTCCGACACCAATGTCAGGTAGCCCTCCTCGATGGCGGAAGCCGTAGCAGGGGAGAGGCTGAATCCAGCGGTAAAAATCTCTCCGGGCTTCACCCCAGAGGCCCTGAGAAAGTTCCCAACCTGAGAGGTCAAAGCCCCATGGTCCATGATCATGAGCTTGCAGTCCGGATGGCTGGACAGATAGCCCGTAACTATCGGCGTCCCCAGGGCGGTGTCCTTGTCCACCTCGGGGGAGATCTCCAGATAATCGACCACCATGCCGGCGTCCTCCAAGGTCTTTATTATGGCCCTAGCCCTGCGTCCCCTGTTCTTGAGCCTCTTGAGCCCCCACACGAAGGCCCGATCACCTTCTTTGAAGTCACCCCTACGAAGAACTTCCTTGGCAAGATCCTCGCCCTGCTTCCATCCGTCGGGCCCTATGTAGCCGAAACCCTTGGACTGGAACATCGGCTGAAGGCGGGGCAGTTCGGTATCGATGGCGGTCACGATTATCCCTCTGTCGAAGGCCTCCTTGACCAAAGGCTCGTAGGCGTCGTCCCCCGGGGAACCGTAGATCACCATGCCGTCGGGATCCATGGCCATGCCGTTTTTGAAGTTCTCCAGCATCTTCTCCGGATTCCAGTCCGAGTACACCAGCGTAAGCTCACAACCGAGATCGACTGCCGCCTGCTTGGCTCCCTTGCCCACCGTGGTATTGTAAGGACCTCCCACGGGACCACCGGTGTCGAACCAGATCTTAATTCCCTCTCCGCTGCGGACGGTATCGGCCGAAGACGCTCCGGCAGTCATAACGATAGAAAGAAACAGCACCGCGATCAGCTTGGACAAAACTCTCATGATATCTCTCCTCTCCATGCGATAAAGAAATCGATCCTAAAAAATCACAGCATCTCCAAAAAGGCGCCTATCCTGGTGGCGAGCTGGCCTATATCGCTCTTGGAATAATCGGTCTCGACGGACATATAGGGCCGTCCGGTGGAACGGACCAGCTCTCTGACCTCGTAGGTCTCCACGGCATAGGTGTGACAGGCCTGTAGGACCACCTCCACCACTCCATCGACATTATAGCTTTCGATGAGGTTTTTCAGGTTATCCATACGGGAAGTATTGGGGGTCATGACGGAGCAGCCCACGTTAAGATATTTATCCGTCAGGGCCTCCATAGGAGGCCTGTCCTCGTCCACCAGAAAACCCAGTTCCTTGACGCCCCCGCAGTTCTCGTAACAGACGACCACGGCTCCGGCGTCCTCTATGGCGTGGATAACTTTCTGAGCCCCTCCCAGAGGACAGCCCGTTATCAATATCCTGGGGGCGTCCTTGCCAACCCGCCTCTCCCCTAGGTCGTAGGCCTCTCGGATCTGAGATACCAGGTTCTCCAGCCAGGGGACCAGCTCTTCCTTGTGGAAGTGGAACTCGCAGTATTCGGATATGAGATACTGCTCCTTGCCGGTTATGGCGGGAGGATCCATCATGGACAGTTCCCAGAGGGATTTCAGGGCAAGACGCTCCCTGTTTCTAAGGGAGATTCTCTCGGAGATCGCCCCGTCGTCTATGGAGACGTCGAAAGCCCTCTCCAGTCCGTCTTTAAGTCTGTCCAGCTCGGCACGCCAGGCCGATCGGGATCCGTCTCCCTCGGCGGTCTGAGGCAGCATCATCAAGTGTAGGGGCTTCATCCTCGACATGAGTTCGTACATCTTCTTCTTGCCGTCGCATGTACTTTCCGCTATGACCATGTCGCAGAAGTGAAAGTAGGGACATTTATCGGTCAAGGCGTAGCCGTAGCTCGATTTTATCAGAGGGCAGAGATTCCTGGGCAGATGCTCCTCCGCCGCGGTTATAGGGTCCTCCCCTCTGGCGCACAGTGTGGCCGGAATGGCCCCGGCCGCGGTGATAAGCTCCCAGGGAGCGAAGGTACAGTAGGTTCCGACGATGGGACGCCCTTTCTCGGACGCCTCCTTCACCTGAAGGACCCCGTCTTTTAAATGGGCCTCCACATCGGCCAGCAGTTCGTCTATCCTCGACACGCGCTTCATCCTCCTCACAGCTCGGAGGCTATCAGAGCGGAGCCAAGGGCTCCGGCGTAATGAGAGTCTCCGTAAGTTCTAACGTCGCAGTTCAGCTGCCCCTCCAGAAGAGAGACCAGGGAAGGACAGCGGGAAACCCCGCCGGTAAAGCCCACGACGGGCTTTATCCCCAGACGGCCCAACATGGAGGAAGCCCTGACCGCCACCGATTCGAGCAACCCCAAGGCCACCGCATTCTTACTGACTCCTTTGGCCAGATGGCTGACGACTTCCGACTCGGCGAAGACGGTGCACATACTGGAGATCTTCTGCATTTCTCCATCCGGATCTACCGCCCCGAATTCCTCTATGGAATACTCCAGCAAGGTCGCCATTACCTGGAGGAAACGGCCGGTACCGGCGGCGCATTTATCGTTCATCATGAAGTCCAAGACCCTACCGTGATCGTCCAGGACTATAACCTTGCTGTCCTGACCTCCTATGTCCAGAACGGTACGGACCTCCGGGTCCATAAAGTGGGCCCCCCTGGCATGGCAGGTTATCTCCGTGACCGCCTTATCCACCTCCGCGAAGGACTTTCTGCCGTATCCGGTGGAGACCACACAGTCGATCCTGCCTGGCGACAGCGAGTTCCTTTTCAATAAGGACTCCATGGCCCTATGCCCCGCCTCTGAGGGATTCCAACCGGTGGGCTCAAGATGCCGGTCCACTATGTCTCCGTCGAACAGAACTGCCTTGGTTCCCACCGACCCTATATCGACACCTATGGTCAGCAAAGGATCACCCCTATCGGTAATATTATTTATTTACTTTGATTATGATCCAAGCGAATAGTATATAGGTCACGGATAAATGAGTCAACCGCGTCATGACCGATGGCGACAGGACTGATATACTTAAAAAACAGAGTGGACTCGAGAGGGGGAAGACCGATGTCTAGAATTATGGTGGTGGACGATGCCGCTTTCATGCGTATGATGTTGTCCAACATGCTCACCAAGATGGGACATGAAGTGGTGGCCGAAGCGGACAACGGAAAGACGGCCTTGGAGATGTACAAAAAGCACTCTCCCGACGTGGTCACGATGGACATAACCATGCCTCATATGAACGGCATAGAGGCGGTAAAGGGCATCATAGGGTTCGATCCGAAGGCAAAGATAGTTATGGTAAGCGCCATGGGACAGAAGGAAATGGTAATAGAGGCGGTGAAGGCGGGAGCGAAGGACTTCATCGTGAAGCCCTTCAAGGAAGATGCGGTCTGGAAAGCTATAGAACAGGCCATGGAAAGCTGAGAAAACGAGGTGGGGACATCCGACGAGAGATGTCCCCACCTTTTTTATCTTTATCCGATCGTCAAGACGGCGCTACACGTCCAGATTTTGGACCTCATGGGAATGAGCTTGAATAAATTCCCTTCTGGGCTCGACCTTGTCGCCCATCAGTATGCTGAAGTACTCGTCCGCGGCCAGGGCATCGTCCACCTCTATCCTCTTCATGACCCTGTTTTCAGGATCCATGGTGGTCTCCCAAAGCTGCTCCGGGTTCATCTCTCCAAGACCCTTATACCTCTGAACACCTATCTTCTTTCCCGTGTCCTGATGACTGTTCATGAAGGAACGGAGGTCCTTGTCGCTGAAGATATACTCCGAATGCCTGCCGATCTGAACCCTGTACAGAGGTGGCTGGGCTAGATAAATATATCCTCCCTCGACAAGCTCCTTCATGTAGCGGTAGAAGAAGGTCAGAAGAAGAGTGCTGATGTGAGCTCCGTCGACGTCGGCATCGGTCATGATTATTATCTTGTGATACCTGAGCTTCGAGACGTCGAAGTCCTCCCCTATTCCACAGCCGAGGGCCTGTATGATGGTCCTTATCTCTTTGCTGCTGAGGATCCGATCCAGCCGGGCTTTCTCCACGTTGAGGATCTTTCCCCTCAGGGGAAGGATGGCCTGAAAGCCCCTGTCCCTGCCCTGCTTAGCACTTCCTCCGGCACTGTCTCCCTCGACTATGTAGACCTCGCAATTTTCCGGGATGCGGCCCGAACAGTCCGCCAGCTTTCCCGGCAGGTTCAGGCCGGTCATAGCTGTCTTGCGAACGAGCTCTCTGGCTTTCTTGGCAGCTTCCCTAGCCTGACGGGCCTTGACCGCCTTGTCAACAACGGGTTTAAGGACGGAGGGGTCGTCGTCCAGGGCCACCAAAAGCCCCTCGTAGACGATGGAATCCACTATCCCCTTGACCTCGCTGTTGCCGAGCTTGGTCTTCGTCTGACCCTCGAACTGGGGATCGCCGAGCTTAACCGATATCACGCAGGTTAAACCTTCCTTGAGGTCCTCTCCTGACAGGTTGGCGTCCTTATCCTTGAGGACCTTGTTCCTCCTGGCACTTTCGTTTATGGCCCTCGTGATGGCAGAACGTAGGCCTATGACGTGGGTTCCGCCCTCCATGGTGTGGATCAGGTTGGCAAAGGAAAACAACCTCTCGTGATATCCGTCGTTGTACTGAAGTCCCACCTCGACGAAGGTGGATTCCCTCTCTCCCGACACCACTATGGGCTTGGGAAAAAGCGAACTCTTGTCTCGGTTGAGGTATTCCACGAAGGACGCCAGTCCTCCCTCGTAGTGGAAGGCCCATTCCTTTTCCTCTCTGTCGTCGACCAGGGCTATCTTCAGCCCCGGGTTCAGGAACGCCATCTCCCTGAGCCGGTTGCCAAGGATCTCGGCGGAAAAGCAGACCTCCTCGAAGATCTCGTCGTCGGGCATGAAGTGAACGGTCGTACCGCTTTTATCCGTCTCGTAGCCACCCTCCAGGTCGGTCACGGGAATGCCCTTCTCGAACCTCTGTCCCCAGGTCTTGCCGTTTCTGCATATATCGAGCTCCAGCCAGGACGAAAGGGCGTTCACCACCGATACGCCTACTCCGTGAAGTCCGCCGGAGACCTTGTAAGTATCGTTGTTGAACTTGCCTCCGGCGTGCAGAACGGTCAAAACGACCTCGCAGGCAGGACGTCCGTTGGAGGGATGGGGATCGACGGGGATACCTCTGCCGTTGTCCGACACGGACACACTTCCGTCGGTATGTATAGTTACCTTTATCTCGGAACAGTAACCGGCCAGAGCCTCGTCAACGGCGTTGTCGACGACCTCGTAGACGCAGTGATGAAGTCCCCGGGTCGCGGTGTCTCCTATGTACATCCCCGGGCGCTTGCGTACCGCCTCCAAGCCCTCGAGAATCTGTATGCTCTGTGCCGTATATTGAGACTGGGCCGAAGTTGCCGTCATATATTCATTCTCCTTCCTTTCGGGAAACCAGATCGGTTCGCCTCGGAAAACAGCGCCGTGCCAGAGTATCCGGTCTGAAGACCGAACGCTCCACGGTCCCGTCGTCGCGATATATACATGTCCCATCTCCATCCTTGACGAGAACCACTACCGTCTCCAGTGACAGGACATCTTGGGATTCCAACATCAAAAACATAGCATCCCCCTTTCGGGAACACTGTCCTCAACCGATATATTATAACTCAACAGAGGAATATATAGTAACAGAGCTAACGAACTCCCTCGGAGTCGAACTTGGTCTTGAACCAGTCCCTGACCTCCCTGGGCAGAACCCTGAAGCCGAACCTCTCCTTGGTGAGCCATAGATAGTAATCGTTGGAAAAAGACGATGCCAGCCCCTTTATCGACTTGCCCCGATTTTCCTTTAAAAGCTCGTAGGTGTTCTTGAACTCTCTGTCCTCGTCGGCGTCCCACCTGAAGGTCGCCAGGGAATATGCCACGGCCCTCTCGGCACTATGACTCGGGAAAAGTGGAAGCATAAAGGTGTTGTCCGTCCAATCGTACGTTCCGTATCCCTGACCGGGAACTATTACCACCCGGGGAATTCCGTACATTCGCACCCTGGGGACCCTGAGCATGTCGTTGTCCAGAGGTACTAGACGGTTCAATATCTCCGAGACGGCCTCAAAGGTCAGAGGAGGCTGATGAGACTGTTGACACAGAGGAGACGTGTCGGTCCGGGCCATTCCGGCCATCTGCGCCGCTACCTCCTTTTTTACCTTCAAAGCCTCTTCCACCTGGACCAAGCGATCTCCATCCGACTCCGTTCCAAACTTGGCGGAACCTCTCTCCACCGCCTTGTCCCAACGGTCCATCTCGTTTCTTATGTGTATGGTCACCGATCCCAGAAAAACGACGTCGTCCAGTAGCCCCTTGAGCTTGCGCCTCTGGCTGTCCTCGAACCCCTCCACAGACTTAACCGCCCTCGTAAGGATCGACTCTATTTCCTTCCTGGCATAGTGAAAGGAATTGGCCCCGTCCACGACCTCGTTGTATTCCTTTTTCTCCAGCTCCCTGAAATAGCGGGTTCTCATATGACGTTCAAGAAAGGGCTCCAGGTTCTTCTCCAACCTGTCCACCAGTTCGTCCGCCTTATCCTTGGGACATTCGGGGATCTGAGGCAACATGGCCTTCAGAGAAAAGGCCGCCCTCTTAAGAGCTCCGGAAAGCTGGGCCTGATACCGTTGAAGCTTGTCCCCGAACCTTCCGGCACCGCTTCTTTTCTCCCTGTTGTACAGTAAGGCGTATTTCTCGATCCAAAGATCCGTGAATGTAAGATAACGGAACATATCGTCCGGCATATCCTGGGCCAACCAGACCGGCAGGTCCTCGTTGAACGGGGTCACACCGGGGGAGAGAAAGCCGCAGTCCAGGAAAAGCCTCTCCTTCGACTGAAAAGAGAGCGACACCGGAAGTGTCTTGATCATGGCGACAAGTATCTCCCTGAAGATCTGCCAATAGCGATCGGACATGGAGTTCCATAGCTTTCTGGCCTCCACTCGATCCTCTCTCTCCGAGGACTCCTGATATTTTCTGTATGCCCCTATGTCCTTGCCGTAATCGGAGCAAAGGGTCCTTATTCCTTCCTCCTTTTTCCACCGCTCCACGAGAGCGGAAAGTACTACCTCTTGTGCCAAGGGGGACTCCCCTTTCATAGTTAGATATATACATTCCCTATTGTACCGTAACCGGCCGAGACCTGTGCCACTTGAGCAGGGATTTCAGGCCTATCTGGCTATGGAGCCTGGGAACTAAAAGGACTACAATCTAAACAAAGCTAATCGAGGTTAAAAATCCGGAAAGGATGACGACTATGAAAAAGACTCTAGTACTGGCGATCGGGATCATCGTCCTGGCTCTTTCTGCTTCCTCCGCAACCGCGTCCCAAGAAAGCCTGAGGGCCTATACTATATGGTCCGAACGATATGCAAAGGCGATCTTCGATGCATTTACGTCGGACACCGGGATAAAGGTCGAATGGATGAGGTTCTCCTCGGGGGAACTTCAGGCGAGAATGGAGGCAGAGAAGGCCAATCCCCAGGTGGACGTGGTTTTCGGCAACATGGCGGAGGCCTTCGTGGACGGAATGGCCAAGGGACTGTTCGATCCCTATCTCCCGGAAAATGCGGAGAAAATCCCCTCGGAGTTCAGGGACAAAGAAGGTTACTGGACGGGCGTGGCACTGGACCCCATATGTTTCATGACAAACCAAAAGTTTCTACAGGATAAAGACATGACTCCACCGAAATCCTGGGAGGACCTACTGGACGACCGCTACGGCAAGAAGCTACAGATGGCCGACGCCAGGACCTCAGGAACGGCCATGTATAGGATACTCAGTCTGGTTCAGGCCATGGGAGAAAACGAAGCCTACGTCTATCAGACGAAACTCAACGATAACGTACAGGTATACACTAAGAGCGGATCGGGAGGAGCCCTGCCCATCGCTCGAGGCCAAGCCGCCGGAGGCATATTCTTCCTGGTTGACGCCCTGGAGATGAAACAGAAGGGCTACCCCGTCGTGGTCAGCTATCCGGAAGAAGGGGTGGTGGCAGGGATAGAGGCCATGGCCCTCGTGAAGGGAGCGTCGCAACCCGATCTGGCTAAACTCTTTCTCGACTGGGCCTCGGGAGAGAGAATGCAGCACCTTTACGGGGAGAACGGCATAAACCTCATCCCCACAAATCCCGACGTCCCTCCCGCGACGCCGGAGCTGGATATCAACTCGATAAAGATCCTGCCACTGGACGTCGAATGGGCGGGAGAAAACAGGGACAGACTGGTCGAGAGATGGGTAGAAGAGGTGCTTCGCTAGCTTTATGGGCGGCCTTGGGGGTGTTCGTGCTTTATCCCCTGGGCCGTCTCTTCGTAGTAGCGACCACCCATGGCGGAGGATTCTCGCCGACCCCCCTGCTGAACGTGATGACCGACGGATACAGCCTCGCCGCCATGAGGAACACAGCGATACTGGCGACGGCAGTGGCCACGGCGGGAACGGCGATAGGTTTCGCCTTCGCGCTCTGCTCCTCGGGGATACCGATTCCCCGTTGGATCGGAAGATCCGTCGACAGCGTAGTCGTATTGCCACTGGTCTCTCCGCCCTTCATGACCGGAATCTCTCTGTCGGTACTGTTGGGACCGGGGGGGACCATACCGAATCTGATAGGCATGCCCGACCTGAACCTCTACGGGTTCTGGGGAACCTGGCTCGCAGAGATCATGACCTATTTCCCTCTAGCCTATCTGGCACTGTCGGCGGTCCTCGAGGGGATAGACGGAGAACTGGAGGAATCGGCCATGACCCTGGGGGCCACCAGGCTCCAGGCCTTCCGAGAGGTGACCGTTCCTCTGGCGATTCCCGGACTGGCCAACTCGTTCCTGCTGCTCTTCGGAGCCTCTTTGGCCGATTTCGCGTCTCCTATGGTGATGGGAGGACACAACTTTCCCGTCCTAACCACCCAGGCCTATCTAAGGATAACGGGCATGTACGACCTCCAGGGAGGAGCGGCCCTCTCTCTTTTTCTGATAATACCCGCTATAGGGGTTTACCTGATCCAGAGAAGGTGGACAGAGAACCGGGAGTTCACCACCATTTCGGGAAAAGGCGGCAGGGACCGTCCTCGAAGACCGATCGAGAAGTGGGAGAAGTGGGTCCTGGCCGTCGTGGCGTCCATATCGTCGTTCCTGTTGGTCGTATACGGCACTATACTGACGGCGTCGTTGGTCCGGGCGTGGGGACTGGACAACTCCTTTACGCTGGAACATTACGGCTACGCCCTGTCGTCGGGGTTGGGATCCATAAAGGACACCTTCCTACTGGCTACCACCGCCACTCTGATCGGCACGGTCGTATCGGTCACGGCGGGATATCTGGTCACGAAAAGGGAGACCCCCCTCAGAGGAACCATGGAGGCGGTCTCCCTTCTGAACTCCATATTGCCCGGCACTGCCGTGGGGATAGCCTACGTGATAGCCTTCAACTCCGGCCCGATCGTCTTGACCGGAACCATGACCATACTGGTGGCCCTGTGCGTTTTCCGCTACGGCGCCGCGGCGATGAGGCTCACGATAGCATCGCTGAGCCAGATGGACCGTTCCCTGGAGGAGGCCGCCATGAACCTAGGAGCCTCGGGGTTCACCGTGTTCAGGAAGATAACCGTCCCCCTTATAGCCCCGGCCATATCGGGAGGGATGAAATCACTGTTCGTGATATCCATGACAGCGATAAGCGCCATGATATTTCTGGTCTCGGTCAGATGGAACCTCCTCACGGTTAGGATACTGGAGTGCATCACCGAGCTTATGTTCGGCCAGGCGGCGGCCCTGTCGGTGGTGCTGGTTACCATCGTCTTCTCCGTTTCGAAGCTGATAGACCGGCTCTTTCGAGTTAGATGGAGAAGTTGAGCTTATCCAACATCTCCTCTATCTCGTCGTCCGTCACGTTCAGAGCCGGCAGAAAACGTATGGCCCCTCCGGCTACATTGAGCAGTGCCCCTCGATCAAAGGCCGCCTGGCGAACGGTATTGGCGTCTTTCGTGACTGCGCCTATCATGAGCCCCAAACCTCTGACCGAATCGACCCAAGGAAGCCTCTTCAGCCCTTCGGACAGAAGCCGCCCCTTACGGGTCACCTCCGAGAGAAAATCGTCGGTCATGGCCTGCAAGACCGGAAGCCCCGCCGCAAGGGATAGGGGGTTTGGGGCAAAGGTGGAGCCGTGTTCCCCCTGAGCGAAGGGAGAACATCCGAAGGCCAGAAGTGCTCCCAGAGGGAGCCCTCCCCCTAGCCCTTTCCCCAATGTAATCAGGTCGGGTTTTAAGCCGTAATGCCGATAGCCATAGCCCTTTCCGGTCCGCCCCAGGCCGGACTGGATCTCGTCGGCCACCAAGAGGAACCGACCTTCCTCGTGAAGGGAGTGTATGGTCTCGGCCAGATCCTCCGAGCAGGGCAAAATTCCGCTGTTGCCCTGCACCGTCTCCAGAAAGACCGCCGCCACCTCGTTGGCCTCGCAGAAGAGCCTCAGGCACTCGCCGCTCAGAGGTAAAAATATCCCATCGGAAAGCAGCGGCTCGAAGGGCTTCCTTATGCCCGGCCCCCAGGTGATGGACAGGGAGCCGCAGGTCCTGCCATGAAAATTCCCCTTAAAGGAGATTATCTTGCCCGGCCGGAGGGCCTTAACAGCCTTGATAGCCGCCTCGGTGGCCTCCGCTCCCGAGTTGGAAAATGCTACCTGTCCGTCTCTTCCGTCCAGTGCCAGAACGGCCTCGGCCATGGAAAGGGCGTCGGGATCGAGAAAGTAGTTTCCTAGGTGAAGATGTCGGCCTGCCTTGGCCTCGATGGCCTTCAAGGTCGGTCCGTAGGAATGGCCCATGGCCATGACTCCTATGCCGGAGTAACAGTCCAGAAACTCTCCCCTGTCGGTGAAGAGCCTGACCCCCTCGGCACGTTCCACCGTGATCGGGAGGGGACTGTAGAGAGGTGCCAGCATCAGGCTTGCTCCTCCCTACGATCGAACTCCGCCACCAGAGCTTTGGCGGCGTCTCCGGCCTGATCCCTCGGGACTAGCACCGATATCTTTATCTCCGACGTGGTGGTCCCTAGAACCGAGACCTCCGCTCCGTCCAGAGCGGAGAAGAAACGGGCCGCCACGCCGGAGCTGGTCTTCATCCCGACTCCCACAGCCGACACCTTGGCGACGGTGGAGTCGTCCGACAGGGACCAACCGTCGATACCCTCCAGACTCTCCCTCACGGAATCACGGACCTGACATATATGCCCCGACACCACGGAGAAGGTTATGGACGTCCTCCCCCCGGCGGAGACGGTGGATATCATGTCCACGTTGACACCGTCGGCGGCGAGACATCCGAAGAGCCTCGTGAGGAGGTCGACCCCGTCGGGCAGCCCCTCCAGAGTGACCTTCATCTGATCCATATCGACGGCGATACCGGTTACCACAGGTTGTTCCAGCCACTCCGGAAGCGTATTCACGATTCTCGTCCCCTCCTCGTCGGAAAATGTGGAGCCACAGTAGAGGTCCACCTCGTATTTCTTAGCTATCTCCACCCCTCTGGAATGGAGGACCTTGGCTCCCAGAGCGGCCATCTCTAACATCTCGTCGTAGACCACGTAGTCCAGCTTCTTGGCCTCCGGCACGACCCTGGGATCGCAGGCGTAGATACCGGCCACGTCGCTGTATATCTCACAGGGAACCCCCAGCTTGGCCGCAACTGCTATGGCAGAGGTGTCCGAGCCCCCTCTGCCCAATGTGGTCACGTCGCCGTCGGGCGATATGCCCTGGAATCCGGTGATGACCACCACCTGGACGTCCTCGAGACGATGCCTTAGCCTTGATAGGTCCAGATCAACTATGCGGGCGTCGCGAAACCGTCCGGTGGTCTCTATGCCGAGCTGGAAGGCATTGAGAGACAGTGCGGAGACCTCCATATCGTGCAGGGCCATCGCCAGCAGGGCAGCGGAGGTCTGTTCTCCCGTAGAGAGAAGCATGTCCATCTCCCTTGGACTCGGCGACGAACTAACCTGCTCCGCCAGGGAGATCAGGTCGTCGGTGGTATCTCCCATGGCGGAGACCACCACGGCCAGCCTGTCCCCTCGAGCTACTCTATCGACTATCTTTCGGGCGACTGTCTTTATATGCCCCGCAGTGGCGACCGACGAACCTCCGTATTTCTGGACCACTAAGGCCATGGCTAAAGTTCCCTCAGATCCGCCACTATGCGGGTTTTATCGGCGGTCTGGGCGTCCACGTCCTTTACCACCCTGGCCGGAATACCGGCCACCACTACTCCGGGAGGAACGTCCTTGGTGACTATGGCTCCGGAGGCCACCACCGAACGGGCTCCGACTCTCACTCCCTCGAATATGACGGCGTTGGCTCCTACCAGGACGTCGTCCTCCACCACCACAGGCAGGGCGCTAGGGGGCTCTATGACGCCGGCCAGAACCGCTCCGGCACCGATATGACAGTTCTTCCCCACCGTGGCCCGACCTCCAAGCACGGCGTTCATGTCTATCATGGTGCCCTCTCCTATCACCGCTCCGATGTTTATGACCGCCCCCATCATGACGACGGCCCCCCTGCCTATCTCCACCATATCGCGGATTATCGCTCCGGGCTCTATTCTGGCCTCGTATTTAGTGAGGTCAGCCATCGGCACGGCCGAGTTCCTGGCCTCAACCTCGACCTCGAAATCGTCGATGCGGTCCGAGTTGGCCTCCAAAAAGGCCATAACCTCGGCTCTGTCTCCCTTGACGACGCCGAACTCGGAACCTCCGACGAAACGGAGATCGCCCCAGCTCAGCCCATCCAGTTTGCCGGAGAGAAAAACCCTGACCGGCGTTTTCTTGACCGACTCCTTTATGAGTCGGATCACCTCTTCAGTGCGCATCGAACGACCTCCTCGAAATCGTAAAGTCCCGGCTCGCTATCCAGGGCAAAGCGAGCCGCCCTGTAGGCTCCCATGGCGAAGACCTTTCTGGACAGGGCCCTGTGTCCGAAGGACAGCACCTCTCCCTCGTTGGCGAAAGATACGGAGTGATCCCCGGGAACTCCGCCAAGTCTGAGCGAGTGGGTGGGACAATCCCTGCCGACAGCGTCTTTAAGTAAGATGGCGGTACCTGAAGGGGCGTCCACCTTGTGGACATGGTGGGTCTCGCATATCTCGACATCCCAGTCATCGAGGGCGGTGGAATAATCCCTAAGGACCATCTTCAACAGTCCTATGCCCATGGAAAAGTTGTATCCCTGGACCACCGGCACGGTCCTAGCCAGTTCAGCCAGGGCGTCAAAGTGCCTTTCCTCCAGTGCCGTGGTGCCGAGGACCAGGGCCGACCGATATTCCCTGCATATACCCAGGGTCCTCTCCAGCGCCTCGGGACGTGAGAAGTCGACCATCACCTCCGGCCGATCGAGAACGGCCTCGTCCTCCAGGGATACGGTGGCTACACAGTCATCCGGACCGAATACCTCCAGAAGTTCACGGCCCATTCGGCCGGAGGCCCCGGTTATTCCGTACTTCATATCAGAGCCCCAGCTCGTCCATCAGGCAGTCTAGACCGTCTCTGGCTTTCTCCGACAGAGGCACCAGAGGCAGGCGTATCTCCTGAGAACAATAGCCGATACGGGCCACCGCGTACTTGACCGGTATGGGGTTGGTCTCCACGAAAAGCCCCTTCATCATGGGGAAGAGCTTCATATGGGCCTTTCTGGCCGCAGACAGATCCTCGTCCAGGGCGGATCTGATCATGGTCGAGGTCTCCCGGGGAACCACGTTGGACAGAACGGAGATCACTCCGTCCCCTCCGCTACAGACCAGGTGGAAGGCCTGGTCGTCGTTGCCCGAGTAGACCTTGAACTCAGAACGGACCTTCTTGACCCTCCGTATGAGATCGTCCACCTGGGCCATGTCACCGCTGGCCTCCTTGATCCCTGCGACGTTTTCCAAATCAGCCAACCTCAGGACCGTATCGGGATGGATGTTGCATCCCGTACGTCCCGGAACGTTGTATATCACCATCGGTATAGATATGGCCTTGGCCACCTCCCGGAAATGACGATAGAGCCCCTCCTGTGTGGGCTTGTTGTAATAGGGGGTGACGACCAAGACCCCATCCGCTCCCAGATCCTGGGCCCTCAAGCTGGACGACACCGCATGATCTGTCGAGTTGCTGCCGGTTCCCACTATCACAGGGACCCTGCCTGCCGCGGTAGCGACGGCGCAGGAGATTATCTCCGTCCTCTCCTCCTCGGAGACCGAGGGGGCCTCGCCGGTCGTGCCGAGGACGATCAGGGCCTCCACGCCACCCTCTACCTGAAAATCTATGAAACGACGAAAGGACTCCTCGTCGAAACGCCCCTCGGCAAAGGGGGTTACCAAAGCCGTTCCGGTTCCTCTGAACATCTCTCAATTCCTCCTCTCGAATTTCGGGATCCTCCGGGATCCCAGTAAATGATATCCCTATTGTACGAAAAAAGCTCGCCCCCGAAATAGGGACGAGCTCGAGCCCGCGGTACCACCCCGATTGGACGATAGGAAGTTTCACCGAATGGATTTCGCGAAGGCCTGTCCTAAAGACAAGGCCCGTCCCTCGTCGAGGGACGGGCCGAAAACCCGCGGTACCACCCTGGTTGAGCATCTTCCGACGCCCCGCTTACGGCCCTGTGACGGGAGCCTCCCGGAGAGCTTACTACGACGACCTCCACAAAGATCGCCTTTCGGCCTCGGCTCACCGGACCTTACCCCCCGAAACAACGTCTCAGGTCCCTTCCAGCCGATGGAGACCTCTCTCTGGCGAAACGTCATACGTCACAGGGGCTTCCGGTTCATCGCCTTTGACGGTATGCTTGTGTAACTCCGATATCCGGAGATTTCCGAGAATTATATACGCCTGTGTATATGAAGTCAAGTGGAAAGGATGAGATAAATGGATACCATGGTTCAGGCCAGAGAACTGAGCGGGTGGCTCACCGATCTCCGCCGGGAGATACACCTCAGACCGGGGCTGGATTTCGACCTGGAGGAGACAGCTCTGTTGGTGGAAAGAGAGCTTGACGAGATGGGGATACCGTTCAGAAGACACGCGGGAACCGGAATAGCCGGAAGAATAGAGGGGAACTCTAAGGGACCTACCGTTCTTCTCAGAGCGGACATGGACGGCCTTCCGGTGAAGGAGCTGACCGGTCGACCTTACTCATCAGAGATCCCGGGAGTCATGCACGCCTGCGGACACGACGGACACACCGCCTGTCTGCTAGGAGCGGCGAAACTGCTGAACTCGGCGAAGGATTCCCTCGAGGGGGATATACTGCTGGTCTTTCAACCGGCGGAGGAGACCTCCGGAGGGGCCAAGCCCATGATCGACGACGGCCTGCTGGACTCGGGCAAGCCGCTGGCGGCGCTCGGGCTTCACGTGAACCCCAACCTGAAGGTCGGAACGGTGGGGATAAACCCGGGGAAGACCATGGCGGCATCGGATATGTTCGACCTGGTGATCAGAGGAGAGGGATGCCACGGAGCGGAACCCCACCGCGGACTGGACGCCGTGGCCATAGCCTGCCAGACCGTCACGGCGTTGCAGCAGATAGTCAGCAGAAGGACCGACCCGGTGGAGTCGGCTGTATTGACCGTGGGCTCCATCCACGGGGGCAACGGCAGGAACGTGGTTGCCTCAGAGGTCCGTCTGGAGGGAATCATAAGGACGGTGGACAGAGACCTCAGGGAAAAGCTGAGGGAGGAGACCGCCAAGATGGCGGTGGAGATCCCTAAAGCCATGGGAGGCGAGGCGGAAATAACCTTCGTGCAGGGATATCCTCCTCTGATAAACGACAGGCGGGTATGTTCCACCGTGTCCCTGTCGGCCCGATCCATACTGGGCGACGACTCGGTGATACCGATGGACAATCCTTCCATGGGAGTCGACGATTTTGCATACTTCGCCGAACTCTGCCCTTCCTGCTATTTCATGCTGGGGGTAGGCAACGGAGGCAAGGGGATATCGGCCCCGCTGCACAGCCCCTATTTCGACCTGGACGAATCAGCCCTCCCCATAGGAGCGGCGATCCTAGCCAAATCCGCGGCAACCCTGTTGAAGGAGGGACTCACCGACCGAAAGCCTTGATAAACCGGCCCTTCCAGTCGGACAAGACCGACCATTCCGACGGGTCCAGTCTTTTGTCCTCCTCCCTCAGGGCAGAGAAGAACTCCCGCTTCACCCTCCAGGCCAGCCCCTGGAGGGTGGAACCTCCCAAAAGCACGTCCTCGACTCCGAAACTGAAGATATCGCCCAAAGCCCGTCCTTTTAAGGGGGCCATCAGAGCCAAGACCCTCCCCCACGGGCCATCAGAACGGGTAACCATGCAGACCTCCCCTCTTTTAAGAAGGACGAAGCATCCTACGGGAAAGGGCACCACCATACTCTCCAGCAGAGAGAAGGCCTTGGCGTCCAAGGCATCTCCCACGGACTTTCTCATCGTTCGCAGGACCTCCCAGGGAAGATATCCCGGGCGATAGGGACGGTCGGTGGCGATGGCGTCGTACACGTCGGCAACGGAGGCGAGACGGATTATCTTGGGGATCCTGTCGCCGGACAGAATATTCTCCCTGTTTCTAGGGCCGTATCCCTTGCCGTCCAACCTCTGATGATGGTGGATTATGATCCCCCTCGCCATGGGCATCACGTTCGGCTGGTTCCTCACGAGCTCCAGTCCATGCCAGGGATGGAGCCTCATCTCCTCCCACTCATCCTCGTTAAGCATGCCCGGTTTGTTGAGTATCTCCAGCGGGACCTTCAACTTTCCTATATCGTGTAGAACCGCTCCCAACCCCATGTTTATACCGTCCTGAAAGGTCCCCAGGGGAAGCCAACCGTCCTCTATGGCCTCCCTATACAGGGCAAGGGACAACACAGCCACGGACCAACAGTGGTCGAAGGTCACCTTGTCCATATCAGCCACTGCCTTCAGACTGCCCATGGTCAGAGAACCGCCTTTTGAAAGCTCCGCCATAACGGAAGAGAGCAAATCTGACAAGACCTCGATGTCTTTCACGGAAAGAGACATTTTCTCCACCGCGTTCGAGAAGATGGCCTCGACCTTTCGCCTGCCCTCCCTCTCCAGTTCGTGGGATAAAAGTCCTTGCGGAGTCTCGGACGGCCCATCGGAGTCGTCCTTTATGTATATCTGATCGATCTTCTGCCTGCGGATGGCGTTTATCAAAGCCCCCGATAGAGGGACCCCCTGGGTTACCAAGGGAATTCCTCCTGCTCCGAAGATGGGGCGTCCAACCACCATACCGGGTTCCAGATCGTCTATGGATGCTATATATATTGCCATCGTAAAACCCCCAAAATATAGCAACATTATGCACTATCCGAGTTGACCTCGCTAGGCCGCTCTCCTTGTTTACTAGCCTAGGATTACAGTATTATATAAAAAAAGGAGGCTTCGCCATGAGAAAATCGCAAAAACCGTTTTTCGCCTTCCTAGCTGCGATAGCCGCTCTAGTTACGTCGTTTAGCGCCGCTGAGGGATCGGATCTCGTGGAACCTCTGATCCTATGGTCCGAGGACAGAGTCACCGCGGCCGGACAGGGCGTCGCTCCAGAGTCGGTAGAGTCTCCCGGCAGAGCGAGGTTAATGGCTAGAAGGGCCGCCGTTTTGGACCTCAAGAGAAATCTTTTGGAGTTCGTAAACGGCATATCCATCCAGTCCACGACCACATTGAAGGATTTCATGGCCTACGACGAGGTAAAGACCTCCGTCGAGGGAACCATAAGAGGAGTCACCATAGAAAAAGGAACCTGGGACGGACAGATCTACACCGTCGTAGGATATCTACCTATGAAAAACCTCCGAGGAGCGGTTGCCTCGAAAGTTCCCGACCTGAAAAGCAGGGAGGTCCCCGCCTACGAAGGGACCGGGTTCGACCGCCTGGTGCTGAACCTGGGAGATCGTCCCTTCCAACCGTCCATGATACTAACCGTGGTATCCAGATCGGGAAAGCAGGTATACGGAGCTTCGTTCATGGACAAAGAGACCTTCGTCGAGAGAGGCGCGTTCTCCCTTGAAGAGGGCGAGGTCTCTTCAAGGGGTATCTCCTGGGGAAGTTCCCCCGCCTGGGCAGCAGAGGGAAAACCTCTGGTCATATCCGACGACATATCGGTCGCCCAGGACGGAACCTTGACCATATCGGACGAGGCCGCATCCATCATAGAGGCCAACGGTTTCGATTTCAGAATACCCTGCAACGTAACTATAATATCGAAAGCCGCGGCGGTCAGGGGAGACTCCGGAAAGGTAAGAGTAGCCAAACAGGTACTGCCCCAACAGGGTGATAGATGAGACATACCAAATACCTCCGGAGCAAGGGACTACTTCTACTCATCGTGACTACCTTCGGGACTATACTTGCCATGTATCCCCTGGACATGTTCGTCCGGTTGGATCGGATCCTCATGGACCGTTACACCGACTATCTCGCCCCTCCCGAGATGAAGGACAGAATCATCCTGGTCCTGGCACAGGAACCTTCCTTTATGGAGCTTGGAGGGTGGCCCTGGCCCAGGTCGGTACACGGGAGACTTCTTACTCAGTTGCACGATGCCCGTACAGTAGTGCTGGACATGATATTCCCGGAAAAATCGGTATCCTGGCAAGACCGTTTCCTGGCAGAAAAGGTTGCGGAACAGGGCAACTGCGTCGTTGCCTATCATCTGACGGAACAGAACGGAACGGTAGATCCAGTACTGCCATATCGAGATCTGGTTCTATCGGCGAAATCCTTCGGAGTCGCCAACGTAATTCCCGACGTAGACGGACTGTATCGGTTTCTCGTCCCTCTGTGGACCGTTGGAGAGAGAAGCCAGCCGTCTCTTCCTCTGGCCGCCGCTATTGCTCACGGAGAAGAGCCTCTGACCATCTCGAAAGAGGCGGGGCGAGCTACTCTCATGCTGGGAGATCGGGCCTTCCCCATAAACGACGGAGGAGGCATATGGATAACCCATCGTCCCCTGGAGGAGATACCTGTCTACGAGTACTCGGACGTCCTGGCAGGAAGGGTCCCCAAGGACGCCTTCGAGGACGCCTTGGTCGTAGTAGGAGTAAACGCAGCTGGACTGGGGATACAGGACACGGTCTCCCTCTACAGCCAAGGGGTGGTAAGGCCGATTCCCGGCGCCTCCTTCGTGGCTCTCTCTATAGCGACCCTTCTAGACCCTGGCGGCATCCGGTCGGTACCCAGACGCTACGAGACCTTGCTGAGCGTTTTCTCCATACTCTGTTGCGGAGCGATCGGACTTTTGGCTCCTCCGATATGGAGCTGGGTCGTAGTATCTATAATGGTTATCGGCACAACGACAATACCCTTTATACTCCTCTCTCTGTGGGGTCTTTGGCTATCTCCCGGTACGGCTGTTGTCCTGGGGCTCTCGTCCTATCTGATATCAGTGGCATACAGGCTGTTGGGGCTCTCTCGATCGGCTAGAATGGGAGCCCTTTATTCCAACCTTCTGGCCTCGATAACATTCGGAGCCTGGAAGAACGGGGATATCGGGAAATCGCCGGAGACGGTTCTGGATCGGGTTTGGCCTGAAATAGATAAGCTGACCTCCATAAAATTGATTAGAAAACACGTGTCATCCCGAGTCGTTTCCGAAGTCATGAAAAGAGGAGAGGTAATATCCCAGGACGACGGGACCTCCCTGGTGAAGCTTCCGGGAGACTCGGAAAGATACCACATGTTCATAAAACCACCATCAGGATGGGAAGGGCTGGTGGAACTCGGCTGGACCGGCGAGATCTCCGAGGAGGATCTCGGGAGCGCCGTCGCTGTCGTCCTGACAGCCTGCTGGTTCTCCGTGGCTCTACAGAGAGAACAGCAAAGGGCTCAGGCCATACAGGGCGCCATAAAGGCCATAGTGGCAGCGGTCGACGCCAAGGATCAGGACACCAGGGGACATTCCGACAGGGTAGCCTCACTATCGAGGGAGCTGGCAATGGCCATGGACCTTTCGGACGACTTCGTAGAAGAGCTATACCTGGGAGCAACCCTGCACGACGTGGGCAAGATCGGTATACCGGACGCCATCCTCCAGAAACCGGATAAACTTACCGAGGAGGAATATGGAAGGATAAAGGAACATCCATCCATCGGCAGGGATATCATGGCTACAGTTACCTTGAGCGAGGTGGCGAAAAAGGCGTTGCTGGAACACCACGAAAAGCTGGACGGAAGCGGATATCCTCTGGGATTGAAGGGGGAGGAGATAAGCCTGGCCGGAAGAATCGTGGCTGTGGCAGACACCTTCGACGCCTTATCCAGCAGAAGGAGCTACAAAGAAGGCTGGGATCTCAAGGACATATTGGAGCTCTTCGACCGGGACTCGGGGACACTGTTCGACCCTCAGGTGGTTGAGGCCCTTCACAGGATAGGCCCCTCCTGGTACGAGAGAAACCATAGAGACATATAAGACGTAAGGTGCGAGACCCTTGGGTCTCGCACCTTACGTCTTTCGTCCGGGTCTCCTCGGAGAGATTCCCTAGAGTATCTTTTCCATCTCGGAGAGCGCTTTTTTCAGTGAAGCCACGTATCTATCGGCCAGGTCTCCGTCGCTCTTCCAGGAGGCCACGTGGAAGATAAGCTCTCCCCGCCTGGAAAGGTATCTGGAGCTCAGCCCTCCGGGCTCCACCGGACCGTAGCCAGCCAGCCTCAGCCCGTCGCCTCTGGTGGTGCTGGAGGAGATGACGTTTCTGGTCAGCCTTCGCCAGGCGGGAGAGCTATAGAGCTCCGGCTCTTTAGGGATATTCAGATCGTCGCCTCTCTCCCTCCATATCCTTCGCAGAAGGGATAGATGTCCCTCCGGCCCCTTGCCGTCCATGCACTGAGCTATCCTGTCCCTGTGGGCTTCCCCCGCCTTCTGAAGAAGGGACTTCAGCGTCTCGCCATCGGACTTCCCCGACAGAAAGGCGTCGACGAAAGCCGCGGACTCGGCGGTCAGAGGCCTGGTTCCCTCGGTTCTGCCACCTTCGAAACGACGCAGCTGAACAGATTCGTAGACGCTCTGCCACTCGTCCCATATCTCTTTTTGAGCCATAAGCATGGCGGTCTGGACGAAAGCGTCCGGACTGACTCCACCGCTCTTTATCCTATCCCGTCCGAAAAGATCGAAGACGAAAGGACGCTGAACTATCGAGTTCCCCAGTTCCTCACAGTTCTTCCGGGCTTTCTCCAAAAGCTCGACCAGTCTGGAAGAACGGGAGAAAGTCAGCTCCGAAGGATCGGACATGTCTGACCGACCGGCCCCGGCCGCACCGCAACCGGTCAGGATCTCTCGAACCAGCCTCCCGACGTAGGTTCCATCCCTGCCCGAATGCTCGAAGTTCAACCCGCAGTGTCCGTCGGATGTCACTACTATCTGGAAGGACTTCTCGAACCATCGGTTCCTCCCCCCATCGAAGAGAAAATGCTTGGCTCCGTCACAGAGCTCCGGGCCGCAGTCGCCGTCCAAACAGAGGGCGAACAAAGCCCCCTCCAGGGAGGCAAGGGCACGGACATTTTCCTCGTCCATGCAGAGCTCCTTCCTGATCCTCGCGGCTCCATCTCTGTCGGGACAGGTCATCAGTCCTATGGGGAGCTCATCCTCTTTATCGTCTAGCCAAAGGGAATTCAGAACTCCGACGAGATCGTCGAAATCCCTAAGCTCCCCCTCCGGAGATATAAGCTCGACCAGAAAAAGTCGCCCTCTCACCAAGACGAGAGCGGATCGACCGGCAAGGCTTTCCGGATCTCCGACCATGACCCTGTCCTTGCCGGCAAAGGCTCCCCTGGAGGATCGGAACAAAGTGTCGTAACGATCCATACAGAGAGGCTCCCCTCTGAACTCGTCCGGAGTAATATCCCCCCGGTCTATACGTGAACAAAAGGAGGCCGCAGCCAAGGAGAGACGGGCGGCGATACGGAGAGGATCGTCTTCGGTGATCTCATCTCCGTCAAACAGGTAAAATGGATTGACGTGTACCGGCAGAGGCTCCCTCTGCTCTAGGTACCATCCTCTCCAATAGGGCAGAAGCTCCAGTATTTCGTCGTCGTCATTTCTGAGACGATTCAGCTCCCGCTGCAAAAGGGAGGCCGGCCCGGCGCAGAAGTCCATGACCGCCCTTCTTGAAAGATCCAACTCCCCCGTAGAAAGCAGTGGCTCCGCCCATGAAACCAATTTTTCCGCGCTGTCGTAAGGATCGTCGAAAGGCAGACGTCGAGACGAACCTTCCATAGCCGAACCGGACAAGACGATCACCTCCCCTTAATTAAAGGCCTAAGGCCTTGGATACCTTCGCCCTCACTTCTTCGTCTACCCAGGACGACCATACCTCGGGATGCTCTTTCAGGAACCACTCCGCCGCCTGGGGACTGCTCATACCCTCGGTATCCATGACGGCGAGAGCTTCGCTGGTCAGCTCTAAAGAGGTCTCGTACCTCTCTACGAAATCCCTGATCTCCGGCTCGGATTCCAGAAATGCACGGTTTCCGGTTTTGAGGACTCTACAGGCGGGGAAGGCGCACATACCGGTTTCCTTCCATACCTTCGGATCGTAGGGCGACTCCTCCAGTTTGGTCATGTCGTATTTTCCAAGCAGAGGGGTAGGCTCCCAATAATAGGCCAGAACCGGCCTTCCCTTCTCGAAGGCACTGGCTATACCGACGGCCAGAGCCGCACCGGAACCGGCGTAAAAGTTAACGTATGTATCGTCGAGTCCGTACGCTTTCAGCCTATCGACGTTCTTGATGCTGATCGGCCAACCGGTGGGACCGTTCAGGAAACGGCCTTTATCATCGTTCTCCGGATCCTGAAAGATCTTCCAGTACTTGGGAAGATCCGTAACCGACCTGAGATCCGGGGCAAGAGGCTCTATCCCCCTCTCGGGGTCTCCCTTTATGATGAACGTGGGGACATACCAGCCCTGAGGAGCGTTGGGGTAGTTTTTCCCCATCTCCAGGACCTTCCCCTTCTTCGTTATCTTATCCCAGATGGCTATGGAGTTATCCACCCACGTCTCCATGGCAAGCTGAAGATCGCCTCTCTCCAGTCCCAGAAAACCGGGCATCTCCTCGGTAAGCGAATAGGCTACCTCGCGGTCGAATCCATGCTCCAGTATGTAACCGGCCACCCTGTTGTGGAACTGGGCGCTTTCCCAGCTGAAATCGGCAAAGACTATCTTAGACCCGGCCGAGGCCGCCATAGAGGACAGAATAACCCCCAACGTCAAAATCACACTGAAAAACTTCGCACTCTTTCTCATACATCGACTCCTCTCGAAAAAGTCTCCCCGATCTCGGGGAGAACGCCTGACCCATGCAAGGGCCTTACCGCTGTAAATTTACATAATAACATAAATTTATCTCTCGGACCGACAATTGACGGAATCTTTCCCCTCTCATCGCCCGATTCAGGACGCTAACCGAGGAAGAGATCTCTAGACGATATCTCCATTACACAAAAAGTCAAAAAACGGCCCCCTCCCTAAAGGGACGACGGACACATCGTGATCGATATAGCTTGACATCGGTCGAGACGCTGGAATAATATGAGATACCAATCGTAACTGAGCCTGCGGATGAACGGGAACCCGGTGAGAGTCCGGGACGGCCCCGCCACTGTAACCGTGACGAAACCCCGCCATATCACTGAAGACAGCTTCGGGAAGAGGGGGAAGTAGGATGAACGGAAGTCAGGAGACCGGTCTGCAGGAGCAATCAGCGTCTGCGCGGGCGGACGATGTTGTTCTCGCGAGGGAGGAATCCCCCGTGGAATGTTTGCATATGCTCTAGCCGCCCGCAGGGGCGGCTTTTTTTATCCACAGGCACTCGGTTAGCGAGAGGCGGACACTATCCCACGATAAGGAAGGTATGATCGCCCATGGATATGGAAGAACGGGAAAACCCTAAGCCGTTTCCCGCCGTAACTTTCGACGAGTTCTCCCCGACCAGCTACGAAGAGTGGAGAAAGGAAGCGGAGGCAGCTCTGAAGGGAGCCCCATTCGAGAGACGGCTGCTTACCAGGACATACGAGGACATTACTCTGGAACCGATCTACCGAATGGAGGACATCGAGAATCTGACAGAGCCTCTCACCCTGCCGGGGACCCCCGATTATCTAAGGGGAACGGACCGTAGAGGCTACATGGATCGTCCCTGGTCCATAGCCCAGGCCATCGACGAATACCTGCCGGAGGAGGCCAACAAGGCTGTTAGGAAAGAACTCTCAGGAGGTTCGAACTCCATACATCTGGTGCTCAACCAATCTACCAGGGACTGCGTGGAGAGCTCCGATCGATACGATACCAGAGGGCTATCCCTGGCAACCCTGAAGGACGTCGACGACCTGTTGAACGACCTGGATCTGACGACCTATCCGATTCACCTTTTCACAGGTGCCTCCAGCGCTCCCATGTTGGGACTTATGTCGGCCAGGGCGGTGGCGCAGGGCAAGAGGGACTCTTTGAGATCTCGACAGGGGTGCATAGGAGCGGATCCGATAGGGACCCTTGCGGGATCCGGACATCTATCCTGTCCCATGGACGAACTGATGGACGAGATGGCCCTGTCCATACAGTGGAGCAGAAAATCCGCCCCCGAGCTCAAAACGGTGCTGATAAGGGGGGACGTGTACCACGACGGCGGAGCCAACTGCGTCCAGGAACTGGCCTGTTCTATGGCTACCGGCATAGCCTACATAAGGGCTATGGTTATAAGGGGCATCGACGTAGACCATATCGCCTCCCAAATACGCTTCAGCTTCCCCGTCGGAGCCAACTTCTTCATGGAGATCGCCAAGCTCAGGGCGGCCAGAATGTTCTGGTCCAGGATAGTCCGCTCCTTCGGCGGTAAGGACGAATCGGCCAAGATCGACCTGTTCGCCTCCACGTCCCGGTTCACCCAGACCGTCTACGACCCCTACGTCAACGTCCTCAGAGGGACGACTCAGGCCTTCTCAGCCGTGATAGGAGGAGCCGATTCCCTATGGGTACGTCGCTTCGACGATCCGATCAGGACGGGGACGGAACAGTCCAGAAGAATATCGAGAAATATACAGGTTCTCCTTCAGAACGAGTTCAATCTCAGACAGCCGATAGACCCGGCCGGCGGATCTTGGTACGTCGAAAAACTAACGGACCAGGTCTATCGCAAAAGCTGGGAGTATATGCAGGAAATAGAGAGATCCGGAGGAATCCTGGAGGCGCTTCGCTCCGGCAAGGTTCAGGACAACGTGGCCGGAGTACTGAAATCCCGACTTGAAAAGCTGGACCGCCGATCCGATAGATCCGTAGGCACCAACGCCTACGCAAACGTCACAGAGAAGCCTCTGGACGAATCACCCCGATCCGATCGAGACGTGAGATCCGTCAGGAAGAAAGCTATCTCCGAATATCGGGAACTGACCGACGAGCTACATCGAGAGAAAACCCTGAGCGCCATCCTGGACAGCATCGGAGGAGAACCTGGGGCCTTCATGAAGGCCCTTATCGAGGCATTTATGGCGGGAGCCACTCTATCGGAGATACGACATATCCTGGACGACGGATTTCAAGGGGACATAAGGGTTCGGCCCATAGCCCCTCACAGATGGACGGAGAAATTCGAGAAACTTCGCCGTCGCACCGAGGACTTCGCCATCAGGAAAGGCGGTTTCAAAATATTTCTGGCCGGAATGGGTCCGCTCAAACAGCACAAGGCCCGGTCGGACTTCAGTGCGTCCTTCATGGAGGTGGCCAACTTCGAGGTCATAAGAAATGACGGATTCGACACCATCGAGGAGGCGGTCAGGACCGCATCCGAATCGGGTGCCGCGGTAACGGTGATATGCTCCAGCGACGAAAGCTACCCCGACCTGGTACCCCCTCTAGCCAAGGCTCTCAAGGAAAACAGGCCGGAGATGAAGGTCCTCCTGGCCGGAGCCCCCGCTCCGGAGTTCAAGGAAATCTACGAGAACTCCGGCGTAGACGACTTCATCCACGTCAGGGCCAACTGCTTCGAGATACTCGAATCGCTACAGAGAACCGGAGGAATGTTCCAATGACAAGAGCAAAACCGGACTTCACCGAGATACCCCCCGTTCCATCCACCGACGAAAAAATGTCCCTTCCGAGGTGGGAGGAGAACCAGGACGACCTCGCAAAGACCATGGAGCAGATAGACCTCAAATCCCTTTACAGAAACGAGGATATCGCGAAACTGAGACACCTGGACTTCATGGCCGGGGTTCCACCGTTCCTAAGGGGACCCTACTCCACCATGTACGTCACCAGACCTTGGACGGTCCGGCAGTACGCCGGATTCTCCACCGCCGAGGAGAGCAACGCCTTCTACAGAAGGAACCTTGCGGCTGGACAGAAGGGCCTGTCCATCGCATTCGATTTGGCCACCCACAGGGGTTACGACTCGGATCATCCCAGGGTAATGGGGGACGTCGGCAAGGCCGGAGTGGCGGTAGACTCCATACTGGACATGGAGATCCTATTCTCCGAGATCCCTCTGGACCGTATGTCGGTATCCATGACGATGAACGGGGCCGTCCTCCCTGTCATGGCCTTCTACATCCTTGCGGCGGAGGAACAGGGGGTAGACCGCTCCCTTCTGAGCGGAACCATCCAGAACGACATACTAAAGGAATTCATGGTCCGAAACACCTACATATACCCCCCTGACGCATCGATGAGGATCATAGGGGACATATTCTCCTACACATCCCGGCATATGCCCAAGTTCAACAGCATAAGTATATCGGGCTATCACATGCAGGAGGCTGGCGCCACAGCCGACATAGAGCTGGGCTACACCTTGGCCGACGGCCTGGAATACATCCGCACCGGCATAGATGCGGGACTGGACGTGGACAACTTCGCCCCGAGGCTCTCGTTTTTCTGGGCAATTGGGAAGAACTACTTCATGGAGATCGCCAAGATGAGGGCCGCAAGAATGCTCTGGGCAAAGATAGTAAAACAGTTCGATCCGAAAAAGGCCAAGTCCATGGCTCTCAGGACCCATTCCCAGACCTCGGGATGGAGCCTGACCGCCCAGGACCCATTCAACAACATCGCCAGAACCTGCGTGGAGGCCATGGCTGCGGCTCTGGGACACACCCAGTCGCTCCACACCAACGCCCTGGACGAGGCCATAGCTCTGCCAACCGACTTTTCCGCCCGAATAGCCAGAAACACCCAGCTCTATATCCAGGACGAGACCAGCGTATGCAAGGTAATAGACCCCTGGGGAGGCTCCTACTACGTAGAGGCCCTGACCGACGAGCTTATCCGCCGGGCCTGGGGACACATCCAGGAGGTGGAGGAACTAGGGGGCATGTCAAAGGCCATAGACACCGGTCTTCCAAAGATGAGGATCGAGGAGGCGGCGGCTAGACGGCAGGCCCACATAGATTCGGGCAAAGAAAAAATCCTGGGAGTGAACTTTCACAAATTGGAAAAGGAGGACCCCATAGACATCCTCGAGGTGGACAACTCGGCGGTCCGACAGGCCCAGATAAGGCGGCTGGAGAAGCTTCGCTCCGAGAGAGACACCGACCGGGTAATAAAGGCGTTGGACGCCCTTACCTACTCCATGGAGACCGGCGAGGGAAACCTGCTTGACCTGGCGGTCGACGCCGCCAGGGCGAGGGCCAGTCTGGGGGAGATTTCCGACGCCGTGGAAAAGGTCTGCGGAAGACATAAGGCGGTCATACGGTCCATCTCGGGAATCTACAGCAGCGAGTTCGCCGACGAGGATATCATAGAGGAAGTTCGCGGAATGACCGCCGACTTCGAGAGACGGGAGGGACGGAGGCCCAGGATAATGGTGGCCAAGATGGGCCAGGACGGACACGACCGAGGAGCCAAGGTGGTGGCAACCGCCTACGCCGACATGGGGTTCGACGTGGACGTCGGAGCCCTCTTCCAGACCCCGGCGGAGACTGCCCAGGAGGCTGTGGACAACGACGTCCACATAGTCGGCATGAGCTCCCTGGCGGCAGGGCACAAAACCCTTCTGCCCCAGCTCATAGAGGAGCTGGCGAAGAGAGGCAGAGACGATATAATGGTCATAGCCGGAGGAGTCATACCGGCCCAGGACTACGAATACCTGAGAGAGCACGGAGCTGCTGCGATATACGGTCCCGGAACGGTCATACCGGCGGCGGCCAAGGAAATGCTGGAAATCCTCAACCGTCGACTGACCGATCAGGAATTACCCTAGATGACCTACGATACCTACAGGCCCGACTGGGTCCCCCAAGAGGGGGGATCCCAGTTTTCCTGTCGGGTTATGACCGGGGTCGACGGAGTCAAGGATGGAGCCGCTCCCACCGGGACGGGGAAGACTCCATCCAGAAAAAAACTGACCTTGGACGACTACGAGAGGGGCATCCTCGCAGGAGACAGGATGATTCTCTCCAGAGGGATAACCCTCATAGAGAGCAACGCCTCCAGACACTTCGACCCGGCCCAGGAGCTCGTCCAGAGGATATTACCGAATACTGGAAACGCCGTCAGAGTAGGGATAACGGGGATTCCCGGAGTCGGGAAAAGCACCTTCATAGAGACCCTCGGCTGCTCACTCTGCGAGAGAGGACACAAGGTGGCGGTGCTTGCCGTTGACCCCAGCAGCTCCGTCTCGGGCGGAAGCATATTGGGAGACAAGACCAGGATGGAAAAACTGACTAGGGAAACCAGAGCCTTCATAAGGCCCTCTCCCTCCAGCGGAACCCTGGGAGGGGTCACCAGAAAGAGCCGGGAGACCCTGCTGCTTTGCGAGGCGGCGGGCTACGACGTCATACTGGTCGAAACGGTAGGGGTCGGCCAGAGCGAGACCACCGTTCGGTCCATGGTGGACTTCTTCATGGTACTGGTGTTGACCGGCGCGGGAGACGACCTTCAGGGAATAAAGAAAGGGATCATAGAGCTGGCCGACGCCATAGTGGTCAACAAAGCCGACGGAGACAACCTAAGAAAGGCCTTGGTCACAAGGGCGGACTACGAGCAGATACTTCACTATCTCCGTCCCGCAACGGAGGGATGGACCACCGGAGCCTACGCCTGCTCCGCCCTTACCGGCGACGGTATAGACGATCTATGGAAGCTCGTTACCAAGTTCGAGAAAGCGATGAAGGAATCGGGGTTCTTCCAAGAGAGGAGAGCCAGACAGGCCCTCCAATGGATGGACACCATGGTGGAAGAGTACATTCACCATAAAATCTCTCAGGATCCCTCCATAGCAAAGAAACGGGATTCAATCCGAGAGATGGTGATCCGTGGAGATTCGCCGCCCACAGTTGCAGCTAAGGCCATTATAGATGCCCTGGAGACGACTATTTTTCGACGATAACGGGAGGAACCTCTGAAAACAGGATATAAGCACACCGTGCACAAACGATCTAGATTATCTCTATCGACACTTGACCTGACGCATCTTCGCTGTTAGCCTCTCCTTAAAACAGTCAGACATCTCTTTGCTAAAAAATCACAAAGACGATTGCCCTACGAAGATAAGGGCAGTCGTCTTTTTTAAACCCCAACCCCATCAATGTGGAGGGGGTATCCAGAACGAGACCACCGATAATCGGGAGGCCCAGAAACATTAAGGCATACTAAGGACAAGGGGGTATCGAATTGAAAAAAATCGACTGTCTAGGGGACTTTTGCCCCATACCTGGAATGAAAGCCAAGGTGGCAATGGAGAAGATGAGGCCGGGAGAGAGCGTCCTCCTTGTTTCAGACCATAGCTGCGCCCCATTGAACGTCAAGGATATCGCCGACGAGATGGGATGCTCTATCGAGCTGGAAGAGGTCGTACCTGGCGTTTTCGAGATCACCATCAGCAAAAACTGTCTTTCCCCTCATGAAGCATAAACTCTATAAAAGAATCCAACTCGGGCATCTGAAGAGACGACCGATGGTAGACTATCGAGACGGGACAGCTCATGTCCACATCCGGGATAATATGTTGTTTCAACATCTCAAGATAAAGCTCTTTTTTAATTGTAACGTAAGGAACTATAGAAACTCCATCATCGTTCGCCACAGATGCTTTCAATGCCTCTAAGCTGCCCATCTCCATTACCACGTTCAGTTTTTCCGGAGACACTCCGTTATCGGAGAAAGCTTTATCTATTATTCCACGAAGACCGGACTTCTTAGGACACAACAATAGGTTCATGTTAGCGAGCTCGCAGAGCGATCGGATATCTTCGATCGCTCTATTTTTTGGAGAACTTATTATCGCCAACCTATTGTCCATCAACTTGTGCACAAAAAGGTCCTCGTCACTCCCCTTCTCCTGGGAGATGAACCCTATATCGGACCGAAAATTTCTGACGTCCTCCAGTACCTCCTCGGTATAGTTACAGATGTTGTTGAACCTAATAGAGGGATTTCTCCTCTGGTAAGCCGTCAAGGCACAGGGTACAAGATACTCGCAGATGCTGGTGGACGAACTCACGCGGATAACGGATATTGATCGATGTTTCAGAAGCTCCATCTCGGACCTCATCTTCTCGTATAACTCCTCGAATATCTGGGCATAGCAATAAAAGAGATCCCCCGACTTAGTCAGGGAGATACCATGATTGCTCCTCTCTAAAAGCAATGTATCCATCTCTTCCTCAAGCTGTTTAAGCTGCTGACTTAATGCCGACTGACTCATATGGAGTTTTTGAGCGGCCTTGGAGATGCTCTTTTCCTCAACTATATTAAGGAAATACTTTATGGTCGACTGGTTCAAATACGGTCCCCTCCTGTCCATCGGTAAGAGCGATGGTGCATAAGATTATCCGTTAACTACTTCACTAAGGAAAAGAATATAATGACCATAGAGCATGATAGTTAAATATTTAACTAGAAGGGAGGTGAGAGACGTGGAGAGAGCAAAGAGATCTACACGGAAGAAGAAGGCAAATCAACTCCCAATCGCCCTTCTTTTACTGGTTGTTATTGTAGCTGTAGGATTTTATTTAAGCAACTTCAGTCCTAGTAACCCATCTTTTTGGTTTTTTGGAATATTACTGGGATTGACCCTAAGAGCCTCTCGTTTCTGTTTCACCGCTTCAATGAGGGATCCGGTTCTTACAGGTGGAACGAACCTAACCAAGGCGGTGATAGTCGCCATCGCACTGGCCACTGTAGGATTTGCGGCTATTCAGTACAAAGCCAGCGTAACTGGGCAACCCATTCCCGGGAACATCTCTCCTGTGGGAGTTCACATAGCCATCGGAGCGTTTATGTTCGGGATAGGCATGGTCATAGCAGGAGGCTGCGCTTCAGGAACCCTGATGAGAGTAGGAGAAGGCTTTTCTATGCAGTGGCTCTCACTGGTCTTCTTCATCGTCGGCTCTGTATGGGGAGCTCGTGACTTCAATTACTGGAAACCGACATTTATCGATGGAAGCGTAAAGATATTTCTTCCCGACGTACTAGGATGGTTCCCTGCTTTGGTCGTTCAATTTGGCCTTCTGATGGGGCTTTTCATCCTGGCAGACTGGTTTAGCAACAGAAAAAGCCTAGAAAAATAAACAATAGACATATCTTACAAAAAAACTAAGGAGGACACACACCATGGCGAAAGAATACACTCTCGACTGCCTCGGGGAAGCCTGCCCCATACCGCTTATAAAGGCCCAGAAGAAAATGGCCGAGATGTCCGTCGGCGATACCATAACAATAGAGATCGATCACAGTTGTGCGGTAAAGAACATCCCAGAGTGGGCCAACAAAGAGGGTTACAACTGCGAGATAGAGGAGATCGACGACGGGCAGTGGGAGATTTGGATCGAGAAGACGAAATGAGTGGATAAAGGTGAATATAAGGGATAACAAATACTACAGGCTTTTCCTTAAAACCCCTTGGCCTTATTACGCAGGTGCGGTTATCCTGGCGGTCCTCAATATCGCTATTTTCGCTTCATCCGGCAAACCTTGGGGAGTGACATCTCCTTTCGCCCTTTGGGGAACCTGGATCTACGAGACATTGGGAGGATCGGTCGATACATGGGTATACTACGCTGGTAGTCACGGAAAGGCGTTATCCAAGGGATTGTTGGCCAACGGAGGAAGCATCAGAAACATAGGTATAATCGTAGGAGCCCTCCTTGCGACATTGTTGGCATCGGAGTTCAAGATAAAGAAGATAAAGAGCCTGAGACAGGTGGTAGCCGCAATCCTAGGTGGTCTCCTCATGGGATACGGGGCCAGAATTGCCTTCGGATGTAATATAGGAGCCCTTTTCAGCGGGGTGGCCTCCATGGCCCTATCCGGATGGATCTATTTGGCGTTCATGTTTCTGGGGGCCTTCGTGGGCAGCAAACTGCTGGTGAAATTCTTCATGTGAGGAGAGGTCCTTAATGGTTAAGAAGAGAGAGGACTACGACGTAGTTATCATAGGGGCAGGGTCAGCGGGACTGACGGCAGGTATATACTGCGGAAGAGCCAGGCTCAACACCCTGGTAATAGAACAGGGATTGGTCGGCGGATTGATAACCTCCACACAGGGCCTAGAGAACTATCCTGGTTTTCCCGAAGGGGTCGGCGGAGAGGAATTGATGAACCTCTTTTACAAACAGGCCAAAAGGTTTGGATGCAAATTCAAGCTTACAGGAGTAAAAGAAGTCGAACTAACAGGGACGGATAAAATAGTCCACACCTTTAGGAACGAGTACCACGCCAAAAGCGTGATAATAGCCACAGGGGTAAAACCCAAACCAATCGGTTGCGACGGAGAAGCCGAACTCATAGGCAAGGGTATTTCCTTCTGTTCCACCTGCGACGCTAACAACTGCATCGGCAAGGACGTCTACGTCGTAGGCGGAGGAGACTCCGCTGTGGAGGAAGCCATGTACCTCACCAAGTTCGCCAACAAGGTGACTTTGATCCACAGAAGAGATCAGCTTAGAGCGGCTAAATCCATACAGGAGAGAGCCTTCGAATGCAAATGCCTCGACTTCGTATGGGATTCTGTCGTCAAATCCATCGGAGGCACGGACTGCGTGACATCCATGGTTATAGAAAACGTAAAGACCAAAGAACAGAGGACTATCCTCCCTGGAGAGGGAACGAAGGACTTTATCGTCTTCCCCTATGTAGGGCTGACGCCTAAGACCCAGATCTTCCAGGGCCAGATCGAGATGGACCAAGGCTTCATAAAAGCCAACGAAAAGATGGAGACATCCTGCCCGGGCGTGTACGTGGCAGGGGACGTCAGGACAAAGACCCTCCGGCAGGTCATCACAGCAGCCTCGGATGGCGCAATAGCAGCGGTGGAAGCGGAAAACTACATACTTACCAGTTGATAATCTAGATGGCGGCATCTAATAAATGCCGCCATCTACAGTAACCATAAATCTTCCGCGAGGCCACCCCGACAGAACCCGTTCGAGACAGGGCCCAATTAGTGGAGCTATGCAATCATCTTACAATTTCGGGCAAGCCCTCCACGAAGGCCTTGATCTCGTCTCGAACCCTTCGGTAAAAACCCAACGCCTCCTCCTCGCTCTGGGCCTCTCTTGCCAATGCCGGAGGATCCTCGAATCCCACGTGAATCGTCTCGGCATCGCCGGGAAAGACCGGACAGGTGCCTCTGGCCTTGTCGCAAACGGTTATAACCAGGTCCATGGACGAATCGAAAAACTCTGTAACGCTCTTGGATCGGTGACCGGAGATATCCACTCCAGCCTCGGCCATTACCTTTACTGCCAGAGGATCCAGACCATGAGGGGCCGATCCGGCGGAAAAGGCGGTGTATCGATCCCCCCATGTGTGCCTCGTCCAACCCTCCGCCATCTGACTTCTACAGGAATTCCCGGTGCATAGAAACAATATCCTCATGAGATATACCCGAATATGGTTCCCACTATGGTCGACATGACGACCACCAACCCCACGTAGACAACGGTCTTTCTGGTGCCAATGACGCTTCTAATGACCAGCATATTGGGCAACGAAAGTGCAGGTCCCGCCAAGAGAAGCGCTAGTGCTGGTCCCTGACCCATTCCGGACCCCAGAAGCCCCTGGAGTATAGGCACCTCCGTCAAGGTGGCGAAGTACATGAAGGCCCCGGAGATGGAGGCGAAGAAATTGGCCCCCACCGAGTTTCCTCCCACCAAAGAGGCTACCCATCTGCTAGGGATAAGAGCCTCGTGTCCAGGCCGTCCCAGTAGAAAACCAGCAACCAGGACCCCGCCAAATAAAAGCGGCAATACCTGTAGGGCATACTCAAAGGTAGACCCCATCCATTCCTCTTTTTCGTCCCTGTTGAACCACACGAAAGTCGCGACCAACGTGGAGAGAAGGGCTGCCGCAGCTACATACCATTTGACGGAATAAACGGCCTCCCAGACTCCTCCGGGAACCTTCGGCGCAGCCCAGTTGGCGAAGACCAAAAAAAACACCATACTGGCCATATGCCAAACAGTCTTCCAAAGGGGTCTTTCGGAACCGTCGTCGGGAAGTTGGGCAAAACCCTTCTGCCGCACCTCCTCCTCACCACGGAAGATGAACGCCATGGAAATTCCAATTAACACGGAAAAAATTATAGCTCCTGCTGCTCTAGCTAAACCCAACTGGAACCCCAGGACCCTGGCAGTAAGAATGATCGACAACACGTTTATAGCCGGTCCGGAATACAGAAACGCAGTGGCAGGGCCGAGACCTGCTCCTCTTTTGTATATACCGGCGAAAAGAGGCAGTACCGTGCAAGAACACACGGCCAGGATTGTCCCGGAGACCGCCGCTACCGAATAGGCCACCCATTTTTTAGCCTGACCCCCCAGGTATTTCATAACCGCCTGTTGACTGACGAAGACGGAGATGGCCCCGGCGATGAAGAAAGCCGGTATCAGACATAGCAACACGTGTTCTCTGGCGTACTCGTGAAGCATCGCCAAGGCCTCCACCGCACCAGACCGCACTCCCTGAGAGTCGATAGGAAGCCAGTAGGCAAGAAGAAACACCCCTAATATCCAAGCAAATTTCCTTTTATCCTCCAATGTGGGCCCCCTCTTTCCTTCGTTTTCCCCTACGTATGTGACGTAAATACCACATATCTTCTCGAAAAAAAGGCCCTCAAGGGGCCTACAACCCTAAAGAGCCTCGGAGATGAGCCTCTTGACCGCCAGAGGGGTCGGGATCCTTCCAGCCGACACAACCTTGTCGTTTACCACCAAACCCGGCGTACCGGCCACGCCGAACTCCATGATCTCGGAGATATCGGTTACCTTCTCCACCGAGTAATCCAAACCCAACTCCTTTGCAGCGGCCTCGGCCAGTTCGGCAAGTTTCTTGCACTTGGGACAGCCTGTCCCCAGTATTTGAATCTTAACTGTCATCTCGACAACCTCCTTTAGGACAAATAGGCGCGCATCGATTGGAGTCGACGCACTTTATCATGTCGAAGACGCAGGGCAAAGCTATGGAATAGAGGATCTTCTGTCCCTCCCTGCGATCCTTCAGTACCTCTGCATCCCTCAACACAGCCAGATGCTTGCTGACCGTGGTTCTATCCGACTCGAACCACCGGGCTATCTCGCAAGCGCAAACCTCTCCCCCGCCCAGCCTCCTGACTATCTCCAGCCTGAGGGGATGGGCCAAGGCCTTAAACACGGCGACGGTCCGGTCCTTATCTGCCATGGGACCCCCTCCTTTATGTGGCGATATTACCACACAAGAAAACAGGAGGCAAGGGACCGAGGGTAAAAAAATAGGGCCCGGTTCAAAGAACCGGGCCCTACTCCTGTGGATCAATCTCTTTTATTCAAAAAATCCCACGCCACCGACGAGAGAAGAGAGACTCCGTCGGCCAGGACCGACTCGTTCACCCTGAACTTCGGATGATGATGAGGCCAGTCCGCTCCTCCTTCGCCTCCCATCCCCAGGAAGACGAAGGCCCCCGGCACCTTCTCGAGATAGAAACTAAAGTCCTCCGACGCCATGGTCGGACGGATCTTTCTCACCCTGTCCTCCCCGAAGAGCCCCGAAGCGACCTCGGAAATCCGCCGGCCCATTTCCCCGTCGTTTATGACCGGAGGCAGGTTTTTGAGATATTCCAGCTTCGCACCGCATCCAAAGGCTTGAGCGGTGTTTACCGCCAGTGTCTCGATCCTTCCCGGCAGCTCGTCCCTTATCTCCCTAGAGAGGGTCCTGGCAGTTCCCTCGATCGTCACTACGTCGGGAATCACGTTGAACGCCTCTCCCGCTCTCAGGTTCCCCACGCTGACCACCACGCTGTCGAGAGGGTCGGTCTGACGGCTGGCGATGGTCTGCAACGCCATGAGGAAAGCTCCGGCGGCCACTGTAGGATCCGCCGTCTGATGGGGCATGGCGCCGTGACCTCCCTTACCCTCGATGGAGACCTTCCAGAAATCGGAGGACCCCATGAGAGGGCCGTCCGACCATCCAAGGATCCCAGACTCCAGAGGCTGCCAGACGTGAAGACCGAATATGCCGTCGACTCCATCCAGGACACCGGAATCCACCATGGCATCCGCACCGGATTGAGGCACCGAGGCCTCCTCCGACGGCTGAAAGACGAGTCGAATCCGACCGGGAAGCGAGTCTTTCCTCGACGAAAGTATCTCGGCGGCACCGAGCAATATGGCCATATGGGCGTCGTGTCCGCAGGCGTGCATCACCCCTACGTTCTCCGACTCGAAAGGAAGCCCGGTATCCTCGACTACCGGAAGGGCGTCCATATCGGCCCTGAGTGCCACGGTTGGCCCTTCTTTCCCTATCTCGGCCACTACGCCGGAGGGAAAATCGCCGCACCCTACTCGGACGTCGTCGATTCCCATCTCCTCCAGCCTCTCTGCTATCCAACGGCTCGTCTCAATCTCCTTGAAGGAAAGCTCCGGATATCTGTGCAGATGACGATACCAGTCTGTTATCTTTCTCTCTATATCGCTGGCATGATCTTTAAACGAATTCGAAACGGACAAAACAGCGACCTCCCCTTACGCCGGACCCCAGTTTATCGCCACGGCTAGAGCCAGGAAGAACCAGCTCATGACGAGTATCTTCAGGGCCAGAGGGAAGGCGAAACGGAACCAGCGATCGAAGGGAACCCTGGCCAAAGCGATCATGGCGAGAAGTCCGCCCAACGTCGGGACCAACAGGTTCATCACTCCGTCTCCCACCTGGAAAGCAAGTATGGCGGTCTGTCTGGTCATACCTATGAGGTCGCTGAGGGGGATCATTATGGGCAGGGTAGCCATTGCCTGTCCGCTGCCGGAGGGGATGAAGAAATTGATTACGCTGTGGACCATCGTCATCAATATGGCAGAGAGGGTGACAGGAAGATCGGCGAGCGGCGCCGCCAGAGTCTGTACTATGGTATCGCCTATATGACCGGCATCCAGTATGACCTGAATTCCTCTGGCCACGCCTATGATCAAGGCTCCTCCCACTATGTCGCCCGCTCCCTTTACCATCTTGGCTATAATCTCGTCCGAGTTCATACCGGCCAAAAGCCCGGCCACAACCGCCATTATTATGAAGACCGCCGAAATCTCGGTGATATACCATCCCCAGGTGAACACGCCGAACAGGATGGTAGCCATCCCCAAAACAAAGGAGGTCAGGACGATCTTGTCCTTTCCGCAGAGGGAATATTCCTCTATGGGATGGGTCAACGAAAGTCCATCAGTGCCGATCCCCGCTACCAAACTGGCGGAGGGATTCTTCTTTATCTTGCCCAGATATCTACAGGTATGATGGGCCACCAAAGCCAGACTCGCCAGGCAGAAACCGGTCCTCAGCAAGGCTCCGGAGAACATGGGGAGATCGGCTATAACAGCTCCTACACCTACGGTGTAGGGATTTATAGGCGACGTGGCGAATCCTACCCCGATACCTGCGACGGCCATTCCCGCACCGACCATGAGATCTCCGCCGAAGGCCAGGGCCACCAAAACGGCGATAGGAACCAGAGCGATGTTGTTCTCAAAACCCACCGTAGCGCCTAGAAATCCGAACACAAAGGTCATAAGCCATATGAGGCGATTGCTCTTGTTAACCCCTATGCGACGGACTATCACTCCCACGGCATTCTCCAAAGCCCCTGTGGCGTTAAGCAAATTGAAAAGGGCCCCGGAGATAAGGGTGATGAATATGATGCTGGCAGCCTTGACCATCCCCATGGGAAGGGCCTTGAAAAGGTCGAAAAAGCCGACTGGAGACTGCTCCACGTGATGATAGGTACCGGCGACCACTCCCATACGGGTACCCACCTGGGCCCTATCGAACTCCCCGGCCGGAACGATGTAGGTCATTATCCCTGCCACTACTATAATCATGAAAAGAAGGACATACGGATTGGGTATTTTATGATACCAACGCTTTTTCTCCACCTGGAACCACTCCCTATTTAGTTTTATAAAAAAGACCTCGGGAACTACGACGCCGTAGAGGACGGGTATTTTCGTCTTTATCGGGCCTCCTTCTCACAAATTGAATACCATTCCTTTCTACAGGACGCCATTCCCATTTCGAAATTCTATCAATTTGTAGGATTATGTCAATTGACTTTACCTCCCCTATGAGTGGAAAATGTTGTCTGCCTCTTGAAAAACACGGGTAATTCGGAGGGAGGACTCTGAAAATGTCCAACGGACTGACGGGAAAGGTCATGAAGCTTCTCGAGATCCTCTTTCTAGCCGGAGGAACCATGGACCTGAAGGAGCTATCGGAAAGAAGCGACATACCGAAGAGCACGGTGCACCGCATATTGACGTCCCTAGGAAAAGACAGATGGGTAATCCAGGACCCCAGGACCAGACTCTACCGCCTCGGACCGAGGATGATGATCTTCGCGAAGGAACGTCAGATAAGACAGGAACTTGTCAGGCAGAGCGATATCCCTATGAGGGATCTGGTCAAGGAGGCAGGAGAGACCACGGTCCTGGCCGTACCGGATGGCGAGGTGGCTCGATGCGTCCATATAGTGGAGACCCCCAAGGCGATAAAGTTTTCCTTCTCGGTGGGAGGAGAGCTGCCCATATACGCCGGAGCGATGGGAAAGATCCTCCTGGCCTACTGTCAAGAGACCTTCAGAGAGTGGATGCTCGATCAGTCTCTAAGACCTTTTACGGAAAACACCCTAATAGACTCAATAAAGCTGAGGGAGGAGCTGACGGCTATTAGAGAGAGAGGTTATTCCATCAGCATCGAGGAGATAAATCCTGGAGGGATGGCCATAGGAGCTCCTGTATTGTCTTCGAGGGGAGACCTCATAGCTGGACTCATCCTCTCGGGACCGAGATTCAAGTTCGAGGATAAAAGCGGAGATCTCGTGATCCCGGTAATGGAGACGGCCAAGAGGATAGAGAGGAATCTGGCATAGACCGGACCTTGATCGAAAGACTGCTATTGCCTAAAAGGACGGGAAAGACAATGAAGGGGAACAAAAAAACCAACGCCGTAAGGGAACTGGAGAGGCTGGGGATTTCCGTGGAGGTCCTGGAATACGAGGTGGACGAGGAAGACCTAAGCGCCGTAGCGGCGGCGAGCAAGGTGAACTTACCGATCGAGAGGGTATTCAAGACCCTGGTGGCCCGGGGAGACGACCCCAAGAGGGATATCGTGATGGCCTGTATCCCTGGAGCCTCGGAGCTGGACCTGAAAAAACTGGCAATACTGAGCGGGAACAAGAAAATGGAGATGGTCCACCTGAAGGAGCTGCTGCCTCTGACGGGCTACGTGCGCGGAGGCTGCTCCCCGGTAGGTGCGAAGAAAGGCTACCCGGTCTACCTGGACGAGAGCGCCATAGGACACGAGACAGTAGCGGTAAGCGCCGGTCAGAGGGGGCTTCAGATGATACTGTCCCCGGAGGACCTGATAAAGGCCACCGACGCCACGGTGGGGAGGCTCACCAGATGAGATTCCTCTCCAGGATTCTGAAAACCCTCCTGGTGACCTCGGCGACGGCCCTCCTGGCTATATCGGCTCATGCGGCATCGGAACCGCCCTCGGATATGGACTGGGGCATGGATCTGCCGGGAATATTTAAGGGTATAGAGACCGACGAAAAGGTCCTGGCCCTCACCTTCGACGCCTGCGGCAAGAGCTCCTACAGCGAAGAAGAAAGGGACTACGACGAAGAGCTCATCGCCTTTTTGAGGAAAGACGGTATACCGGCGACCCTCTTCGTAAACGAGCGATGGATCAAGGCCCATCCGGACGAGTTCGCGTCCCTGGCGGAAGACCCCCTATTCGAGATAGGCAACCACGGGACCAGACACGTGCCTCTTTCCCTGACGGGAAGATCGGCCTACGGCATAGCAGGGACCAAAAATCGGGAAGAGGTGATCTCAGAGGTAAAGACCTGCGGGGACACCATCGAGAGTTCGACAGGGAAGAAACCTCGATTCTTCCGGGCCGGAACGGCCCACTACGACAGGGCCTCGGTGAAGATCGTAACGGAGCTGGGATACGTCGTGGCAGGTTTCTCCGTCAACGGCGACGGAGGGGCGACTTTCTCCACCGATCGGGTCAGAGACAGCGTATCGTCGGTCCGGCCCGGCGGAGTGGTGCTCTGCCACATGAATCACCCCGAGTCCGGCACCGCCAAGGGAGTTCGCGCCGCCGTGGAGAATCTAACCAAAAGAGGCTTCCGCTTCCTAACGTTGAGTGAGCTTTACGACATGCAAAGATAGATCTCAAGAGAAACATCGGGCTATCGACAAATACATAGCTGATATAATCAGCGTACGCATATTAGACGACATTACCTTGTATTCGATAGGAGGAGATCACCCGTGATAAAAAAAATATCCATGAAAAACATAGGCCCATCTCCCTCCATGGAACTCGAATTCGGAGAAAGGCTGAACTTAATCACCGGTGATAACGGCCTCGGAAAAAGCTTTCTTTTGGATATCGCTTGGTGGGCGATGACTCGAAGCTGGCCGGGGGAAGTCAATCCTAAATTATCGATCGGCAAGATAGCCCTTCCTACGATAAAAAAGGAAACAGCAACCATAAGATGCTCCTTTTCAGGAAGAACCAATGACGTTCAGACAAGCTTCGAGTACGACGCAAAATCTGAAAGCTGGCGAGTTCCACGAGGCAGACCAGGAATGCCGGGACTTGTCTTCTACGCAATGGTGGACGGTAGTTTCGCTGTCTGGGATCCGGCCAGAAACTACTGGAAGGAGAGAGGACAGCCACAGGAGAGAGAGCGTCCGTCCGCTTACATATTCAGCCCCAAAGAGGTATGGGACGGACTGGAGAGAGACGACGGGACCTGGCTTTGCAACGGATTGATACGGGATTGGGCCGGATGGCAAAAGGAAAAGGGACGCCCTTTCGAAATTTTAAAATCCGTCTTGAAAGAGCTCTCACCGGTATCGGGCGAAAGACTTGAACCGGGCAAGCTTACCAGGATAAGCCTGGACGACGTCCGAGACATGCCAACCATAAGGATGCCCTACGAGCAGGATGTCCCCGTAGTACATTGTTCCTCCGGTATGAAAAGGATCATAGCTCTGGCCTACTTCCTGGTATGGTGCTGGGAAGAGCATTTAAAGGCGAAAGAGCTTTTAGGAGAAGAGCCGGAACTCAACGCCATCTTTCTGGTGGACGAAGTTGAGTCTCACCTTCACCCAAAATGGCAGAGGACTATTTTAAGATCTATAATGGACGTAATGGAAAGGTTAAACACCGAAGCCAAGACGCAGATCATCGCGGTAACCCACTCGCCTCTAATAATGGCCTCGGCGGAAACCCTGTTCGACCCCGAAAAAGACGCATGGTTCGATCTGGACATGAAAGACGGCGCAGTAACGTTGGAGAAAAGAGAATTCCTACGCCAGGGAGACATATCCGACTGGCTAACAAGCCAGGCCTTCGACCTCAAATCCGGATACTCGCTCGAGGCGGAAAATGCTATGGAAGAGGCGTCTCGTCTTTTAAGCGACGAGACTATGGACAAAAATAGGGCAAGGGAAATATACGACCGTCTTAAAACCGTTCTGTCGGACACCGATCCTTTCTGGATTCGTTGGAACTTCGTGGCGGATAAAAAAGGATGGTTTCGATGATCCACGTAAACGCTAAGCCGGAACCACCGAGCTTCGACAAAAAGGTACGACAAAAGGGATTGAATCTCATGAAGAAAAATGGAATTAATCCCCGTATTCCCCTACCGAAGGGAACTGAGCTACGATCTTGCTGGACGAAGTGCCTCGACGACCTTCATTCATGCTATGGAGGTATATGCGCCTATCTGGCGGTATACGTAGAAAGGATCACAGGAGCTAATTCGGTGGATCACTTCGTACCGAAAAAAAAGCGCCCAGACCTGGCCTACGAGTGGAGCAATTACAGGCTGGCGTGCACAAGGATAAACAGCCGTAAAGGCGATTACGAAGACGTTCTCGACCCTTTTGAGGTAGAGAACGAATGGTTTTATCTTGATCTCATAACAGGGCGGATATATCCCAACCCCGATCTGGACGATCAGGTCAAGCGCAAGGTACAGAGCACCATAGACCGTCTAGGTCTTGACGACGACGACAACAGAAAATTGAGGACGAAATATTATACTTACTATTTAGGCCAAGAGATCTCTTCGGACTACCTAAAAAGCCACGCCCCATTCGTATGGATGGAGGCTGACAGGCAAAATCTCTTATAAAAAACGATCGTAGAGACGGATGACGAAGAGGCCAATGACTCTGCCCTCTTCGTCATCCGTGAAGGGCCCTTCTCTGGGTCCGTATCTTGCTCCGTCGGTCCTCGATATCGTCGCATATGAACTCGTGGGTAAGATAGTCGGGCTCCAACAGATCCAGCAACCGGCGACAGGCCGAGGTCCTGAACGGACGATGCTGATCTATCTTGGACATCCTTCTCCAGGCCCTGTCCAGTCGAACCATAAAGTCCTCCTCAGGATCGTGATCCAGCCAATCATGGGCCTCCCTCATCTCACCGGACAGACTCAAGCTCAGATGAACCCCCTCTATGCGACTGCGAATCTCCTTTGGTAGTCCCCCCAAAACTGACGTCAGATAATCCATGGCATCGTCCTCGTTCCGACAGGTCGTCGTGGTGTTCAGAAGATGGCCAGTATCCAGCAGAAAGGCCCAGTTGGAGAAGTTCAACGACGACGCAAAGAGGTCTACCAAATCTAGATCAAGAAAGGTCAAGCCCTCCCACCACAAATTCTCGAAGAAAATCCTCACGGGGGGCTCTCCCCGGGGGAAATTCGATACCGCCTCGTTCACCATCTCCGCCGCGGAGAGGAGCACCGAACGGGAGCCGTTGGCCTTTACTCCCCCGAGTACCTCCCCTACGGAGGTGTTGGTTAGGTGGAATACCCCGTAGGCCGGATCGAGGGACGACGCGTCGAAGAGATAGCGTCTCAGATTGGACACCAGATCTTCCTTGGAGGAACCTCCCCTGAAATAGACCTCCTCCTCCGGGGAGAACGATCCCTCAAGCTCTCCTCCGTTCCAAAGAGGCATCCAGTCCATGCAGAAGGGCAGATGGACCGCGGTAACCACGTCTTTAGGAACCCCCATGGTGCCGTCGAAGGCCGTCAAGACCTCCAGACCGTCCAGCCCCAGAGACAGGTGAAACTCCAGCGCCCTCTTCCAGGAACCGAAAGGCTCCAGGTCGAAGGGATACACAGATATGTTGGCCAATTCCTTCAAGATCTTTCCTCCTCTCCTCCATTGCCACGAATTCTGACACTCCATAGGTCGCACCGCAAGAAAAAACCCCGCCGAATGCTCTCGACGGGGCGATTTCGCCTATTGAAAAATCATGATCTATACCACGTGAAGAGGCACCACCAGGTCGAACACGTCGCTATCGACGTTTATCCTGTCTATCCTGACGTTCACGGAGAAACTGGAGCGCATGGCCTCTTCGTTTATTATCGACTTGCTGTCGCCGAAGCTGGCGTGGCCGCAGCCGTCCATGAGAAGGGATTTCGTCGCTATCCTCAGAGCGTGGGCGGGATAGTGGGTGTTGAAGATGGAACAGATTCCCCTCTCTCTGGCCAATTTCTCGATCACGTCCAGAACGATAAGCTGATTTCTGTAATCCAGATTGGACTCCGGCTCGTCCAGCACCAAAAGCTCGGGCTCCGCCGCCAAGGCTCTGGCTATCAGGACCATCTGAAGCTCCCCTCCGCTCATCCTGCAACAGGGCTTATCCCTCAGATAACTTATCCCGACTATCTCCATAGCCATCCTGGCAGAGGCGAGATCCGCCTTGGAGGGTTGCCCTATCGTGCTCACATAGGCACTTCGACCGAGGAGGACCATCTCCTCGGCACTGTAGGAAAAAGCCATTCCCTTGGCCTGAGGGACGTAGGCCACCTTCCGCCACAGTTCCCCGGCGGAGAGTTCCCTTATATCCCTACCGTCGAGACGGCTACATCCCGTGCGCCACGGCAGAAGTCCCATCATACAGCGCAACAAGGTGGTCTTTCCCGCTCCGTTGGGGCCAAGGATCGCCATGACGTCCCCTTCTTCCACTGAGAAAGAGACGTCGTTCAGCACACCGTCGCCCGAAGGATAGGAAAAACAACCTCCCTCCACATCGAAAATCATAATCTGTTCCCTCCCGTCTTTTTGAGCAGGAATATGAAAAAGGGAGCCCCTATGGTAGCGGTCAAGATGGACACTGGAATCTCCGCCGCTGTGGCGCTTCTGGCTACAGTATCTATTACCAGCATGAACACCGCTCCCAAGCTGATGCTGGCCGGGACCACGTAGCGATTGTTGCTCCCGAAGAGCATCCTCGCCACGTGAGGCACAAGAAGTCCGATCCAGCCCACTTGGCCGCACATGGAGATGGCCGAGGCGGTTATCATGGTCGCGGCGACCACTATCACGGCCCGCAGGATATTTACGTCCACTCCCATCGAACGGGCCTCGTCCTCCGACAGGGACAGGACGTTGAGCTTCCACCTGGTCGCGACGAGCACCGCCAACCCGAAGAGTATAAAAGGCGCCCCTATGGCGAGGCTCTTATAGGTTATGCTCGACAGGCTCCCCAGAAGCCAGTAGGTGATGGCAGGAAGCTTGTCCTCCGGATCGGCCAGATACTTCACCAAGGATACGAAGGCCTGGAACATGGAGGAGACCACAACCCCCGACAGTATCATCATCAAAACGGACGATTGGCCTCTGCTCCTGCTTATCCAGAAGGTAAGCGAGACCGCCGCCAACCCCGAGACAAGTGCCATCGCCTGAATCCATAACAGATTGTCCCAAAAAAGCAGGGCCAAGACCGCTCCGAAGGAGGCCCCGGCAGCCACGCCGAGAGTGTCAGGGGTGGCCAAGGGATTTGTGAAGATGGACTGAAACGCCGCCCCAGAGGCCGCCAAGCCGGCCCCGCACAGAAGAGCAAGCAGGACCCTGGGCAATCTTATGTTGACCACCACGCTGTAGTTCATGGGATCCACACCGTCACGACCGAAAGCCAAGGCCCTGGCAAGCACTTTAAAGGACTCCCCTACGGTCAGTGAATAGCGGCCCACGCCGATGCAGAAAAGCCCCGCCAAGAGAGGAAGCAACACCAGGGCCCAGAGCAGGACCACCTTAAACTCGAACCGCTTCGCCACCGATCAGACCCCTCCGGCTGCCTCTCTAACGGGATGGAAGACTCTGTCCACCTCTTCGTCGGAGAGATCCATGTGATAGAACCTCCTGTAGTAGTCCCGTACCTCCTTATCGAGATCCATGTCCTCGAAAAGCTCCGGGTGGTTGTGCTTGGCCAGGAACTTCAGGTTCAGAGGAGAGTCTCCCGACGGGGGAAACCAACGATATATTCCCAGAGGAAACTTGTACACCCTTCCCTCTCTCACGGCCTTGACCCCGCTCCAATCGTGGTTCGGCAGGGCCTTGTTCTCGTAGAGATCCTCCGGCATGAAGCTGGAGAAATTCGTTATATATATTATGTCGGGATTCCACTCGTAGACCTGCTCCATGTTTATATCCGTCATCCCCCTCAGCTCGGAGGCCACGTTCACAGCACCGGAGGCATCGCACCAGTACTGGCCGTAGAAGCTACTACCGGAGGTCATGAACTGGGTCTCGCTGTAGTGAAACAGTATCAGCACCCTGGGCTTGTCCTCCTCGGCCAGGCCGGCCAGACGAGACTGTATGGCATCGTAGGTCTGTCTGCCGTAATCCACTATCTCCTTAACGGAATCCTCCTTCTGGAAGACCTCCCCCAAAAGCTTTACCCAGCTGTTCAGGGTATTCATCACGTTGAACTTCTCCACCGAGGTACTGAAGGCCACTGCGGGAATTCCGGCCTTCTCGAATATGGCCTTGTTCCTGAGGTTGGAGGCGTTGTAGAGCACCACATCAGGTCTCATTTTCAACAACTCCTCCACGTTGATCTCCCCGTTTTTTATAAAGGACGAGTCGACCTCCACGACCTCCGGAGCGATCCGGGGCAACAACGAATACTTGGCGGCGCTGAGAGAGGCGGGGTGCATCCCTATCAGCTTATCCGCCGATCCGTGAAAGAGCACGTAAACCGAGGGAAGAGGCCAGGGAGAGGTTATCACCACCCTCTCGACCTTTTCAGGGATGGACACCTCCGTACCGGTCTGATCGACCACGACCCTGCGAGAATCGGTCGCAAAGGCGGCACCCGCGGCCAGTTGGACCAATAGGGAAACCGCTAATATGGATAAAATCGTTCTTCTCACTCTAGGACTACTCCTTTCAATAAACCGTCCAAACCGTCTCCGACCAGTCTGATCGGATCGTTCCAATGGAGCTTACTGGAAACAGCGACATGGGGGACATCGACGAAGACCGCAGACCGGCGAAGCAGGGACCTGTAGAGAGGATCTCCGACCACCAGCGAATAACCCTCGTCCTTCAGAACCGCCTCTACGGACTCCTCGGAGGGGAGAGACAGGACCCCGTCGCCCCTAAGAGGAGGGATCGTCATGAAGGGACAACCGACATGAACCGGTATCCCGTAATCGTCCTTAAGACATCTTCCGATAGACATTGCGGTAACCTGCTCCCCTATCAAAAAAGCGGAGGCCTCGGATGAGCATGGAGACTCGGGCAGGCGGGACTCCCCTGAAAATTCGGCCTCCTCGATTAACCGGCATAGACCCTCTCTCTGGGCTCTGCCCACCGGCTGCCCCACCACGAAGGGGATGCCGTGGCGATCGAAAAACCATTCGGCCAGACGATAGCCCGAGGCGGAAATCACCACGTTCACCGAGGCTGATGCGGCCTTCGAGAGATCGTCAAGAGACGAACCCATGGCGAAGGTGGACAACACTCGATAGCCCATATCCTCGAACTCGGCCCTCATGTCGGGGACAAGGTTTTTTATGCCGAAATCCAAGGGAGTGGCCCCGAGGAGATTAAGGGTACCGGATACCCGATCTCCGCTGGGACAGACGAACCTCTCGGCTATGCGGATCAGGGCATCGGAAACCCCTACGTCGTACAGCTGTAATCCGGTCGTGGCGAAACCGAAGGAAGGGATCCCGCTCCTGGTCTCTATCTCCTTGGCTATGCCGGTAAAATCGACGCCTATAACGGTGGGGACGGGACTGCCCATGAGACCGATAAACCTCGGATTCAGGTCCTCCGCAGCCTCCAGAATTCTGTCTATCAGCTTATCGTCGTTTCCAAGAACGGCATCCAGCTCCCTAAGAGCCGTACAGTACACCTGGGCCCTGGAACCGTACCATCTGGGCTCGTCGTACCCCGTGTAGTTTCCCGTACAGCCCGAGGCATCGTGGATAAGCAGCATGCCCCCCAGCTCGAACAGGGCGGAACAGACCCCGGAATAATCGGGCGAGAAGGGCGGAAGAGAGACCGTAAGCTTATGCATGGCCCTAGACCACTATCCCGTAATCGTCCAACAGAGCCCTGAGGTCCGTGGGACGCTCCACCGCCCGAGCCATCATGGCCGCCAACTTGGAGACGCCGTGATAACCGTACAGGGTCTCGTCGTTGGCCACGTTGGCCACGTACCGCGCTCCGGAAAGATACGCCCCCTCGAACCCCACCGCCAGACGAAACGATTCGGCCTCCCTCGCAATGGGAGACCTATGATGCTCCGGCTGAAGCACCTCGGTGTCGGGAAATTTCTCGGATATCCATTCCAGATAGGGCCGGTCCAGCGGTATGCACTTCTGGGCGTAGACCGTATCAACCTTGAAACCGTTCATAAGGAGGGTCCTGGCCAAACAGAAGGGTCGGACCGTGGCGGAGGCGTCCACCACCACAGGCAATCCGTCCAGCCTATTCGCCGTCTCGTCCAGCGATCTCTGGGCCTCCCTACGGTAATCCCCCAGGTCCATGGACCTTCCGGACCGAGAGAGCAGCCTGCCGTAGCACTCCTCTATCTCGTCGAAATCGTAGCTCACGGGAACGTACTCGGAATCGATTCCCAACGCCTTCTCTGCGTCCTTCGCCGCCAGTCGGCCGGTCGGGGTCGGCACCAGATTAAGGGACATCCTGGAGAGTTCGTCAAAATCGTCGAAATCGGAACAGCCGGAGATATGACGTACGTCGTGAAATCCGGAGGTCCTGAGGACCTCGAAGATCTCTCCTTTTTCGTCCAAAGGCACGTTGTTGCCGTAAAAGGCAGCAGTCCCAGGGATGGCCGGCTCGTCGGGACGTTTCAGAAGACCGTACATGGACCTCTGTATATTGACCGCCGGCGGAACGTTGCCGTCCAGGGAGATGGGGTTCATATGCCCTACTCCCACTCTTAGCCCCGGATGACGTTCTCTTATGACAGCCAGAAAAGCCTCGTGATCGGTACAGAGCAGGTCGTCCAGGCAGCTGACCACTATCATCAAGGCCCTCGGCTCCTTAACCAGACGCTCCAGAAGACGATCCACCGCCTGGGGGATCAGTTCCTCATAGCCACCGGAAACTATGTCGGCCTCGTCGATATAGAGGTAGGAAAGTCTGTCCTTGAAACCCTGAACGAAGGCCCCCAGGGCTCCGTGACGACCGCAGGCGAAGGGCGACACAAAAAGCTGATGACACTCGGGAACAAGCATGGCGGTCCTAACTATGCCCCACCCGCCGTGAGAGGGGGAACAGTAGCGCACCGTATTTCGGAATATCCCCGATGCGACTGGACAACCGCAACAGCTACGCATCGTCGACGCTCCTCTCCAGGACCTTCTCGGCCAGTGAAACGTACTCCTTCGCCATGGGGCTGTCGGGGAAAAGGCCAACGACGGTTCCGTTTCCGTCCTCGGCCCTCTGAACCACGGGACTTCGACTGAGCACCTCCACCACGGACGTACCTATGCGGCCAGCCAGATCCTCCACCATCTCGACCTCTTTCTCGATGTTTCTCGAGTTGAGGATCAGGCCGGAGAGCCTGGCATAGCCCCTGGACTTGAAGTTCGACAGAGCCGTGGCTATGTTGTTCGCCGCGAATAGGGCCATCTTCTCTCCCGAGGTCACTATGAACACGTCTCTGGCGTAGCCTCCCCTTATCGGCATGGCGAATCCTCCGCACACCACGTCGCCCAACACGTCGTACAGGACTATGTCGGGCCTGTATATCTCGTAGGCGTCCAGCTCCTCCAGCTTCTCGAAAGCCGTTATTATCCCCCTGCCGGCGCACCCTATGCCGGGGGTCGGCCCTCCCGCCTCGACGCAGAGAACCCCTCCTGCCCCCTGGACGACTATGTCCTCCAGGGTCACTCCTTCCGGGTTGTTTCTCAAAGCGTCCAGGACCGTCGGGACATCCCTTCCGCCGTTCAAACCGGTGGTCGAGTCGGACTTGGGATCGCACCCTATCTGCATGACCCTGTACCCCATGGACGACAGAGCCGCCGAAAGGTTCGAAGTCGTCGTGGATTTTCCTATGCCGCCCTTACCGTATATAGCTATTTTTCTCATGGCCCCTCCAAAGTAATTCCTATTATAAAACTCTGTTTGATGAATCAAACATAAAAAGTCTAGCCTCTTTCATCCGGAGAGTCAAGGGACTAAAAACTCTAATAAGCACATGTCCGATGAAGATGACAAAAAAAGGAGAACCCCGTACGGAGCTCTCCTTGAATTAACGATATACACCGAACATAGCTATCCTCTAGACAAACGGTCCATACCGCGGCAGCGCCGGAAAAACGGACAGCTTTCGCAGCGATCCTCCCTCTTCGGCCAGGGACCGGCAGCCGCCTCCAGCGAATCCTTACGGATCTCCTCGGCCAGACCTTCCCAGTTTTCGAAGGGGCTCAGGAAGACTTTCTCCGATCGTCCCCTTTCCCTGAGACGCCACAGGGCCATGTCGACGGACGAAGCGTCCATGCCGATGGTCACGGCCAAGCCGTAGAATCTAAGCTGATCCTCGTATAGCCCTTCGGGGGCCCCTCCCTCCAGGGTTATCTTGTAATCTCGAATCGAATAGGCTCCGTCGTCTCCGGGCCACATAACGTCCACAGCCCCTACCAACAGGGGGCCGTTCCTCAAGGGGACCCTGAACGGAGCCTCTCTCATGAGAACTCCCGAATCCCTCAGAGGACGAAGCTTGCGCCCCTCCTCGGAGGAGATCAGGTCGACGAGCCACCCTCTCAGCCTATCCTTGGTCTCCCGATCGCCCCAGATGGGTCTAAGATCTCCTGGGAGTAAGGATCTTTCCGAGGAAAGCAGTTTTTCCAGCCCCTCGACGGAGAAGTCCCACCGGGCCAGGATCCAATGGGCGAGGCTTCCCATGTCCGGACCGCCTCCCGTCTCGCCGTCGGGCTGTTCCCAGGTCAGGTCCAGGCCCTGACGGAAACGGAGCCTCCAACCGTAGGGACAATGACGGTAAAGTGCCCAGGAGGTAGCGCTGATTCTCTCCAGTCCCCCAGGCAATCCGGAGATGGTCACTATCGGGCCTCTCTCGGGCAGAGACCTATCGACCGATCTTTCCGGGAGATCTCCTTCCGCATCGGACGCCTTATCGACCTCTCCGGAGCGGATAGCCATGTCGAACCAAGAATCCTCCGGTGGATCCCACGAACCGCTCAACACGAGACAATCTCTGGCCCTGGTGCAGGCCACGTAAAAGAGCCTCTCGCTCTCCTCTTTCTCGGCTGTCTCCTCCAACAGTCTGTGGACCTTTCTGCTGATAGTGTCTCCGTTCCCGCCGTCGTCCCTGGAAAGGGCGGCTCCCAGATAGGCAGAGGGCATGAGCGACGACGGGAAACCCTTTCCGTTGGAGTCGCAACCGGCGACCACCACCACGGGAAACTCCAGCCCCTTAGAGGCGTGGACAGTCATCACCCTGACAACGTCCTCGTCCGGACCGACGGCCCCGGCCTCCTCTTCCTTGGCCCTCTTCCTCAGGGCCTCCCCCAGCCAAGAAGCAGCGCCGGAAAGTCCGTTGCCCAGGGTAGACTCGTATTCCCGGAGGAGGTCCACCGTTCTCCTCAGATTCGCCGCCACTCCCCGCCTCTTCCACTCGGCGAAACGGTCGAGAACGGCTCCGTCGGCGACCAGTTCCTCCATGACACGGGAGGCCCCCTGGACCAGCCCTATCTCCCTCCATCTCTCAAGCCGGTCGTAGATCTCCGGATACCGGCCCCTCAGTTCCTCCGACAGGTCTTTTCCGGCGGACCGGTCGAGCAACCGCGATCCATCCGCCAGAGAGAGACCGGAAAAGGGGGAACAGATGTATCCCGCCAGGGCAAGATGGTCCTCTCGGTCGAATAGACACCTCAGCAGGGCGACGCAATCCTGCACCTCGGTCCTGGCGTAATAGCCGGTGTTCTTCTCGAAATGAAGCGGGATACCCCAGAGATCTCCCAGCACCCTCTGGATCGAGGGGAAGAGAGTCCTGGAGGGAACAAGTATGGCGACATCCCTCCACCTCACGGTCCTCGCAGACGATTCCGCCTTGTCCCAGATCGTTTTCTCCCCGACCATGCCGGTCAGTTTGGCCGCCAGGAGGGATGCGGAACGATCCCGCCTATCCTCAGCGGATAGACTCTCGTCCTCTCTCGTTTCCAGTACTATATTTTCCCAGGGATCGACCGATACGTCTTGTCTGACCCCGTGCCAGGGTTGATCCATCGGCGGCCGGAGCGATTCGTAACGGTGACGCAGAGTGGCTCCCAGGCCGTCTCTCCATATGTGGCCGAACAGGCGGTTAACTCGGTCGAGAAGGACATCCCTGGTCCTGAAGCTGACGTCGAGGGATACGTAACGTCCCCCCTTCCGGGCTTTCGATATATAGCTTCCGAAGAGGGACAGGTCGGCGTGACGAAACCGGTAGATAGACTGTTTTAGGTCCCCAACCAGAAAGAGCCTTGCGTCCCCGTCCGACACAACAGAACGAATGAGCCTGTCCTGAAGGCCGTTGGTGTCCTGAAACTCGTCCACCAGGACCTCTTTGAACCGCCCGGCGTATTCCCTGTTTCTCTCCAGGGCTCGACCGGCGTGGAGGAGCATGTCGTCGAAGGCTATGAGCCCTCTTCCGCTCTTTCTGCTTTCCCAACAGAACCAGCACAGAGCGACGAGTCTCAACAGTCCCCTGGTGAGGTCCAACTCTCTCTGACTCCAGCCCTCCTCTGCCAGACTCCAGATGAAGGACCGGCTCAATATGCTATCTCGATGGTCCTTGACCTTGTCCTCCGGCAGTAGCGACGCTATGGAGTCGGCCAGCTTTCCCCGGGCTCCCTTTATCGCCTCGCAGAGGTCCCTAAGAAAGGCTATGTAGCGGTCCTCCTCGATTTCTTCGCACCACCGGTCCCTCAATGCGGCCAGACGGATTCCCAGCTTCGTGTCGCCCAGGGTCAGGCCGGAGAGTATCCCCCTCGGGCCGCACCACATCCGGTGAATCGACCGCCATTCCTCAACCGAGGCCGCGATCAAGGGGGCGATCACAGCCTCGTGACGTTCGTCGAGGTCCTCCGCCCAGGAGAGCAGATCTTCCGGACGGTCCCCTCTGCTGGAGGATATGTCCATAAGGCCTCTTGCGAAACGGACCACGCCGGAGGGCCCGTAGTTTTCCAGAAGCTCCAGTGTCATGGGATGCTCCATCAGGGCTATGCCGAAATCCCTGACCTCGCCGGAGAGATTACGACCCACCCAGCGACGGTCCAATCTGTCCAGACAATCGGTCATCTGAGACCAGAACAGATCCTCCTCCGGAGCGGAGACCACCCGGCTGGCCGGATCCAGATCCAGAGAGAGCCCCGACTCCCTTATTACCCTGGAGGAAAAGGAGTGTATGGTCGATATGTAGGAATCCTCCAGACTTTCCAGCCCCTCCCTTAGAGCAGCGGAAACGGTCGGAAGTCCCTTCGTTTTGGAAAGAAGCCCCTCCATCAGGAGTCGGATCCTCTCGGCCATCTCGGTGGCGGCCTTGTCTGTGAAGGTAAGGGTGAGGATCTCCCCCGCCCTGGCCCTTCCGGTGGCCACGGCCCAAACGAAGCGCCAGGCCAACGTCCAGGTCTTGCCGGTGCCGGCTCCGGCGCTGACCACCACCAGAGACTCCTCGGCTGTAATGGCCTCCTTCTGTGCCGGAAGGGTAGCAGAGTTCACCATATCGGTCAGAGAGGCTATCTCCCTATCGATCGTCATCTTCGTCGTCCTCCCTTCCGTGGAGCTCGCCTCTGCGACAGAGGCCGCTGTAGGGACAGTTTCTACAGGCCTGATCGTTATCGTAGTTCGGAGGGAAAAGCCCGGAATTGGCGGCGAATGCGGCTGCCTCTATCACATCCGAGGCGTCTTTCAACCGAGTGTCCAGGGCGACCCTACTCCTGGGAGAGAGCCCCAGAAACTCCCGAAGATCCTCGTCGGCGGCTCCCACGACCTTCTGATCCCTCTGACAGATAAAGCCGTATCCTCCCACTCGGGATATCTCGAAGGGCAGGCTGTCCGACAGCTCGAGAGACCTGGCGTAACAGGCCAACTGAAGAGAACGACCGTATTTCGAGGAACCTCCGGATTTGTAGTCCCATATCAGCACGGTTCCGTCGTCCAACAGGTCTATCCTGTCCGCTATGCCCGTAAAGAGAATCCCATCGAGCTCGAGGACCGGCAGCTCCCACTCGAGAAAGGACGCGACCCTCATGTCTCTGAGTCCGATATCCTCGAGTTCGCTCAGATAATCGGCGGTTTTGAGGATGTCCTTCAAAAGAGCGTCGCCTCTTCGCTTGAGATCTGGAGAGTAGAGCAACCCTCTGTAAACCTCCTCGAGGACGGAGGGCCAGATATCGCAGGCCAGAGAGGCCAGATCCGCGTCTCTATCGACCTCGTAGGCCTTCCAGACGTCCCTCCATAGTCTGTGAGCCGCCGTTCCGGCCAGTCGTCCGTCGTATCCCGGCCTCTCCGGAGGTTCGAGACCCAGTATCTGGGAGCATCTGAACATGAAGGGGCAGGCCGCGAAGGAGTCTATCGAGCTGAGCCTTATGGAGCGGATCTCCGCCGTGATCGGATCCGAGGGCAACCGACGGTCCGGCCTGGCCGTCACGATCCCCCTGGGCGGTTCCTGGACCTCCGATGGCAGTAACGCCGGTTCCTCCCAGCGGGGAAGTACGTTCCCCACCGAACGGACCTCTTTCCCCAATTCGTCTATCCAACGATCTCTCAAGGCGCCTCCGATAAAGGAGCTCTCCGGCAGTGGGCGCCCCGCCCCGTCCAAAGACGGATAAGACAGTATTACCAGGTCGTCGCCACAGGCCAGAATTCTCCTGAACAGGACCTCCCTCTGAGCCCTTTTCTCCGACATGAGAGGCAGATGGGTCCTGTCCAGCCTGCTGCCCCTGAGATCCATGTCGTGAAGTAGTTCCTTGTGGCAGTCGCCGAGAAGGGGCGACTCCGCCATGGGTCCGGGCCAATTCTTAGCGGTAACCCCGCAGAAGGCCCAGATAGGATGATGGGCCAACACCGGGGGGGTGCCTCCGTAAAGGGTCATCGTTCCGCTTCGGGAGGCTCCGGGCCATACGACGGCGCTTTCTGCCCAGACGGAGAGAAACGCCATTCCGTCGCCGCCTTTCAAAACCGCTTTTCCCGGATCGCCCAGGTCGGCCTGGAGCTCGGCGATTCGGTCGAGCTTTCGATCCAATTCCTGGACCGCCGATCCAAGCTCCAGGATGACCTCGTCCAGTTCGGGACGGTCCTCCAACCGTGAGGACAGCACTTCCCGCCAATCCGGAGAGGAGGTCACCAGTCTTTTCATCGCGGTCAGAAGCTCCTCGGCGGTGCCACCTTTTCCGACGGCTTCGGCAAATGCAACCACTCTCTCCAGAGGTTCAGCTAGACTCTCCTCCGAGGAGGCCAGATCCCGCCACCCCTTGAGACCTCTGGGAGAGGCCATAACAAGCCTCCGCTCCGAAAGACCGTGGCAAAACCAGGGCAGACAGAGAAGCTCCGCCGTAGGTTCGGGCTGCCATCCGTCCCTGTAGCAATCCCAGGCCCTCCTGACAGTGTCCCACAGGATCGTCTCCGCCACGGTGCGGCCCTCGGACCTCCTGAACGGCACGGAGTAGCGCCGCAGCACCTCCGAGGCCAAAGAGGTAGACCTGGCGTCTACAGTCATCCCGACCTCTCCCCAGCCAGGGAATTTCCCTATATCCGCCAAGGGGCCTTCGCCGGAGCTCCAGAGGGCCAGATCCCGGACCACGGTCTCCAGCTCTCCTCTGGCCGCTCCTCCCGATATGGAGAAACACCCAGTCTTACAAGACTTCGACCTTGTAACATCCGCTCCCTCCAGCTGGGAAGGGGCTCCGTACTCTCCTTCCAATCCCGCCTCGGGAGACAGCAAGGTGACGTCCGCCCCATTTCTCACCATGGCCCGTACCATGCCGAGCTGAGAGTGGGTAAAGCTGTAGAAGCCGACCAGAACGATCCTCCATCGCCGAAGCCATTTTGCCGCCTCCGGATTTTCCCCGATAAGGGATGCCATCTCGGTGGAGACCGCGGCGCTGTCCATAAGGCCTCTGGATCTCAACAGCTCCAGATAACGACGGTAGAGGTTCGCCAGCAGCCAGGACGGCTCTTCAGGATGATCCTCTCCGTCGGGGTACAGAGCCTCCGACAGGGCTTCCGGAGGAACCTCCTCCCTTATGAGCTCCCTAACCGTCTCCCCCAGGGTCTGAACGAAACTCGATTGTCCTGTCCCCGGAGGCATGAGATCGCTCCATCTGGTCAGGCTTTCCCGAACCAGATGATAAAGGGCCAGCCAGTGGTCGGGCGGATCGATCTGCACCATAGGCACCGATCCCGCGGCGGAGCAGGCCTCTCGATATAGGTCATCCCAACGCCAGATACGGAAGGCCTCCCTGCCGAAGGCTCCCTCTTCGAGCAGGATATCCTTGAGCCACTCCCGATCGGACGATCCTGGGACGAGGTAGACCACCGGGTTGCCCTGTTCCCTCGAAATCCTCGACAGGATCGGTTTCATCGATCCTACTTTTCTGTATTCGTATATTCTCAAAGCCATAAAAATCCTCCGATGCAGGCAAATTAAAAGGGGAGGCCATCCCGCCTCCCCCAAACTCCATTTATTTTGGGATCATTGAAGTATGTTCCAGGCCTCCTGGGACAACACCATCAACACCGGCCCCACGTCTCTGTTATTCTCGACCGCCGCATAGGCGGTCCGTCCCGTAGCGAGATGGGTGACCGCATAGGCGGTAGTATTCCACGAGCTTGAGACGTGCCGTCCTCCTTTGCCCTCTATATCGGCACAGAGACGACCGACCGAGGTCGTTCCCGGTCTGTAGAGCTGGGCCATGATATGGACCTGACCGTCTCCTCCGTAACCTACGAACACCGACTCTATCTCTCTGGAATTGCTCACCCGGTAGATCTCCAGATTCGTACCGAAATTATCGTTCCACTCTATCGAGTCGGGACGACCTATAACGTTGTACACCCAGTTTCTCGTACGATACAGATCGAACCTGTCCACGGCGGACCCCGAGATCATGGCCTCTGCTCCTACCGGTAAGACTAGAGATGAAAGTACGCAGGTCAACACGACGATATTCATACACCTTCTCATAGCTCTCCACCTCCCTTGAATTTATAGTATCACCAGAAGAACGGAAACTTCAAGTTTCATATCGATCTAACTGATGCTACAATGGTGAAAATCTATGTAATCGAAGGAGGACTTGGAATGGGAACATCGGCGATCATACTATCGGCGATTGCGGCAGTCGGGGCTCTTTGGGCCATCATGGCCTACAACGGTCTCGTCAAGAAGAGGACCATGGTCGAGGAGGCCTGGAGCGGGATATCGGTCCAGCTAAAACGCAGACACGACTTGATACCGAACCTTATGAACACGGTAAAGGGATACGCATCCCACGAGAAAGAGGTGTTCGAAAAGGTATCCGAGGCCAGATCGGCTTCCATGTCGGCAGGATCGGTAGGCGACTCCGCGAAGGCCGAATCCATGCTGACCGGAGCTCTGAGGAGCCTCTTCGCAGTGGCCGAGGCCTATCCCGACCTGAAAGCCAACGAGAACTTCGTCCAGCTTCAGGGACAGCTTTCCTCCCTGGAGGACGAGATCCAGATGGCGAGACGTTACTACAACGGCTCTGCCAGAAACCTGAACATAGCGGTACAGACCTTCCCGACCAACCTGATCGCGTCGACGTTCGGATTCAAGAAGGCCGAGTTCTTCGAGCTGGAGGACCGCTCCGAGGGAGAAGTTCCTCTGGTGTCCTTCTAGCGACATGAGGTCAAATATGAGGCTGGCGAAAGCGGTCGCCCTCTTTATTCTGGGGCTCTTTCTCTGTGCTATGCCGATCGAGGCGGCGGAGGTCATATCCGATTTCCGAAGCGACGTATCCGTCGAGATAGACGGTACCGTCAAGGTGACGGAGACCATATCGGTAGTAGCGGAAGGCCGTAACATAAAGAGAGGAATATTCAGGGACTTCCCCACCGTCTACGAGAGACCCGAAGGAGGAACCGTGACGGTCCCCTTCGAGGTGAGCGAGGTGACGAGAGACGGAAGACCCGAGAAGTGGAGTACCGAGGCACTGTCCAACGGAGTCAGGGTAAAGATAGGGGACCCGGATCACCTTCTATCCAGGGGGGAACACCGCTACACGATATGTTACACGACCGCCCGTCAGATAGGCTTTTACGAGGAATACGACGAGCTATACTGGAACGTCACGGGGAACGGCTGGATCTTCCCCATAGAAAAGGCCTCCTGCACCGTAAACCTCCCGGAAGGGGCCAAGATACTCCAGACCGGAGCCTGGACCGGGATACAGGGATCGAAGGACAGACACGCCGTCATGGAGGCGGAGGGAGGCGAGGCATCCTTCGCCATCACCAGACCCTTAGCTCCGAGGGAAGGGCTTACCATAGCCCTGTCCTGGCCTAAGGGAATCGTAGCTCCTCCGGCTAAAAACGCCTATTTCATGACCGATCACGGTCTTGAACTGGCGTTCGGAGGGACCGCCTTGATCGGTCTACTCTACTTCTTCTGGGCCTGGTTGAAGGTCGGCAAAGACCCTAAGAAGGGCATCGTCGTCCCGAGGTTTCTGCCTCCCGATGGCATGTCTCCCGCTGCTGTAAGACAGCTGTCCATAATGGGCTTCGACGGCAGGTCCTTTTCCTCCGCCATAATATCCCTGGCGGTAAAGGGGTATCTGGTGATATCCGAGGAGGAGGGCTTCTTCAAAAAGTACAAGATAACGAAGACCTCTAAAGACAGGCGAAAGGGAGCCCTTCCTCCGGAGGAGAAAAGACTGTTCGACACCCTGCTGGGCAGCAGGGAAAGCATCCTGCTGAAACAGGAAAATCACGAAACCCTGGGAGCGGCGAAGGAAGCCCTTTCGGACAGTCTTAACGCCGAATACGGAAGGCTCTACGATAACAACCTCGGCTACGGGATAATAGGGGTGCTGATCATGACGGCCATACTGGTTCCGTCGTTCTTCCTGTTCGGAAGAGGAGAAGAAGAGATCTTCTTCGGACTGGGGGTAACCGTGGCCACATTGGTCATGGGCTTCATGGTCATGGGCTTGGTCAAAAACCTGCGAAGAACATGGAGGGAGAACTCCGGCTTCAAGGCCTTCTTCAAGATCCTGATAAAAACGCTGGGATTGCTTCTGATGCTTTTCTTGATGCTGATGGCCATCTCTCTGGCCTTCTACGTACTCTCGCCCATATGCGCCATGACCATGCCCATAATAGCCTTCATACCGGTGTTCTTTATTCCCATACTGAGGGCACCTACCAAAGAGGGCAGGATCCTGATGGACGAGATAGAGGGATTCTCCATGTACGTCAAGGTTACGGAGGAAGATCGCCTCAACCTCCTGAACCCTCCGGAGAGGACCCCCGAGCTGTTCGAGAGGTACCTGCCCTACGCCCTGGCTCTGGGACTGGAGCAAAAATGGGGAGAGAAGTTCGCATCGGTGCTCTCCTCCGTCGATTCAGGAGACGGCGGATATAACCCGACGTGGTACGTGGGATCCGCTCCTCTGTACGCAGCAGGAATGGGAGATTTCGCGTCCTCCCTGGGATCCTCCTTCTCGGACGCGATCTCCTCGGCCTCTACCGCCCCGGGATCGGAGTCCGCCTTTTCCGGAGGCGGAGGTGGCGGTGGTTCTGCTGGCGGAGGCGGAGGCGGTGGAGGTGGCGGCGGCTGGTAGACGCAAGAGAGAGGGCGGGGATCACTCCCCGCCCTCTTCGTTCAAAAACCTCAAAGCTTCCTCGAAACGATATTCCTCTATCATCAGGCCTACCCTCTCGGCATCCTCCAGGGACAGATCACCTCGATCGACCATCTCCTCTAGAGCCAACCTGGACTCTCGAGGACGATGTCCTAAGAGGGATTCCTCGAGGGAGCAGACTATACGGACCGGCTTGAAATCCCTGCTCCGGCCGGAATCTTCCAACACCGAGTCGGACCCTTCAAAACTGCTGCCGCCGTATTCCTCCTTGAACAGAGGTAAATACAGAGAAAAGGTGGTTCCTTTTCTCTCCTCCGTTTCTATGGACAGACCTCCTCCGTGGGATCGAACTATACCGAAGACCTCCGGCAACCCCATGCCTATCGAGTTCATCTTGGTGGAGAAAAAGGGCTCCATTATCCTGGAAAGATCGCTTCTTCGAATTCCCGAACCGTGATCCTCCACCGATATGCGGATGTAATCGCCCGGGGAAGGGTCTCCCAACAGATCCGCACAGCTTTCCTCGTTCAGACGGGCGAAACCGGTGTAAACTGTGACGGCGTCTCCATCGGGGTCGGCCTCCTTGGCGTTCAGCATCAAGTTCATGAACGCGTTGTACAGCTGCCCCTCGTCGCCCAGTACCCGACCGATAGGGGCCTTCAGATAAAGTTTGACTTCGGGGCCCTCTTCGAATCCGTGGGAAAAAAGGCCCCGCAGTTTCAATAAAACGTCGTGTACGTCCACCGGGCAGAAATCCACATCTCCCTTTTTGGAAAACGCCAAAAGCTTTCTTATGAGCGATAAAGCCCTTTCGGAAACGTCGATGATCCTGCTCCCTATGACCCTGGCCGAAGGATCGCTGGAATCCTCTCGAAGGGTCTCGCCGTAGCCGGAGACGGCCTGAAAATAGGCCAAGAAATCGTTGGAGATCCCCCCGGTGAGCTCTCCGAGAGAACGGAGCTTCTCCGTCTGTCGGATAAGTCTCTCCAGCCTTCTCTCCTCGGTGATATCCCTGATCAGAAGGGCGAACTGCCCCTCTTCCGGCGAGAACACCACCACATCCCAGACCGTTCCCTTTTCGAGAGAGGAATGGACGAACCTCTTCGACTCTCCGGAAGTAGCTATCGAATGGTACAGATCGAAAAGAAGAAAATCCTCACCGGGAAACAACTCCAAGGCGGTTTTCCCTACGAGTTCCTTCCTTTCTTTCCCGGTCAACTTCTCGTAGGCCCTATTGACCTCCAATAGTCTATAGTTCCACGGCTTGCCCTCTTCGTCCGTCATTATCTCGTTAAGAGAAATGGCGTCCACAAGGTTATCGAACAGCGATTCGTATCTTTTCTCGGCAAATCGCACTCTGCTGGAAGCCCTGACTTTATCCGAAAGATCTCTCACGACCGTCATCACTACGGGATAATCCCAAAGGGGTATAACCCTGGCCGACAGCTCCGCCGGAAAGATCCGGCCATCCTCTCTCAAGAGATCCAGAGTAAGCAGCAGCTCCCCTTCTTCCAGAAGCCTGTCGAACATACCCTCCGCCTCGTCCCTGGACCTGGAATCCACCACATCTATAACAGGACGACCGACCAGATCCTCTCTGGGAAACCCCAACATGCGACAAAAACTGTCGTTGACCTCCGATATCCTGTTCGGCATGTCCGAACGGATGGTACCGCTTATGAAAGCCCCGTCGCCCATGGAGTTGAAAAGCTGCCAGTATTTCTTCTCGCTCTCCCAATTGGACTCCTCTGCCCTCTTCCTCATTGAGATATCCCTCAAGAACATGAGGGTTCCTCCCCCCTCATCGGGTTTCATCGGGAATATCTCTATGTCTACCGGGGCCGAAGATCCATCTTTTCTAAGAAACCGTTCCTCTCCCACCACTACATGTCTGGTGGCGGCGTTGGGGATCCTCTCCCAGAGAACGGGCCTGTCGTCGGGATGTATAAGATCGAGCAGGGGACGACCGACTATGGCTTCCTGATCCTCGTAACCGAGGATGCTGATGGCCTTTTTATTGGCAAACGAGATCCTGTCGCCATCGTAGACCAACAGCCCATAGAGCACGGAGTCCAGTATGGAAAAACACATCTCGTCGTGGGGGAAAGGCAGAGCCATATGGAGACCTCCTTTTACAAAAGTTCAATTCCATATTTTTTATGAATAAGGGTTGACAGGTTCACACCCGAGGTATATCATAAACTCAACTTCAAGAACGGCATCAAAATAAACTACATTAAGGAGGAACGGACCATGTGGAATAAGGACGACTGCGGGAACTGGTATCCCCTGATGAGCTCGGTAAGCGAGATCGAATCGGCGTCTTCTCTGTGGGACAAGGACAGCGAGGGGAACTGGTATCTCCGAAGAGTCGTCCAGGAAAGCGCCGTTTCGGTTAAATGATCCGTAAAAATATAAACGCAGGACGGGACCTTTAAAGGTCCCGTCCTTTTTTCAGGGCGTGAACCCCGCATCTCTACAGATTTTGAGGTGAACACAGTCGCCTCTGGAGGCGAACTCCTCGCAGCTGCACCGAAGACGGGGCAGATCTACGAAATACCGTCCATCTCCGTCGGAGAAGACGACTATCTCCACCACCGCCTGAGAGGACGTCTCGTCCTTCCCGGAGGAAACGTCGTCCGAAGGAGCCAGGCCGTCCATGGCGAGGTTGGCCATGCGGTCCGCCTCGGAGTTATCCTTCCTGGGAACCCAGCGGAACCTCACCGACAGGCCCTTAGCCAATGCGTTGAACTCCTCGGCCAGAACGCCCAGCCTCGGCTCCTTTATCTTCCAGGCTCCCGAGAGCTGGTTGATCACCAGCTTGCTGTCTCCACAGAGCTCTATCTCGTTCAAGCCACGACGGACTACCTCTTTAAGAGCCAATATGGCCGCCATGTATTCCGCCTCGTTGTTGGTCCTCTCTCCCAGGGGCTCTGCCCCCCTCCATATGAGACGTCCTCCGTCGTCGTACAGGGCCGCCCCCGCTCCGGCTACGCCGGGGTTGCCTCGAGAACCGCCGTCGAAATGGGCTTTCCAGGCCATCTCAGCCTCTCTTTCCTCTGAGCTGTCCGCAGGCGGCGTCTATATCGGTTCCCTTTTCCTTCCTCAGTTCGACCTCCAGCCCCAGTTCTCTCAAGGTCGCCATAAAGGGGTTTATTCTGCTGGCCGAGGGTCTGCCGTAACGGTCGACTACCGGGTTGTAGGGAATCAGGTTTATGTACACGTCCAGGTCGGACAGAAGAGCGGCTATCTCATAGGCCATGGAGGGCTCGTCGTTGATCCTCTTGAGCAGAACGTACTCCACCGTGATCCTGTTACCGGTCTTTTTCTGGAACTCCTGAAGGGCCTCTACCACCTGCCCCAGGGGATAACGCTCGTTGACCGGCATGAGCTTCGAGCGAATCTGGTCGTTCGGAGCGTGCAGGGAAAAGGAGAGTCTAACGTCGAGCCCCGAATCGGCCAAGGCCAGAATTCCCGGGACTACCCCGGCGGTCGATATGGTTATCCTCCTGATTCCCATCCCTCTCATCTTGGGATGGTTAAGGATTTCGATAGCCTTCTTTACATTCTCCCAGTTTAGCAGAGGCTCTCCCATCCCCATGAAGACTACGTTCTTTATGTCCTGCCCCAGCCAGGATTCCATCGCCAGAAAATGTCCCACTATCTCTCCCACGGTGAGGTTCCGAACGAAACCCTGTCTTCCGGTAGCGCAGAAATCGCACCTGAGGGGACATCCCACCTGGGTGGAAAGACAGGCGGTATGGTGGTTGCCGTGATCCATCAGAACCGACTCCACCTCCTGACCGTCGAGAAAACGCCACAGGAACTTTACCGTTCCGTCCGAAGATTTCTGTACGTCCACGGCGAAGGGCGGCTGGACGTACAGATGCCCCTCCAGCTTCGAACGAAGTTCCTTGGAAAGATTAGTCATCCTGTGTATATCGAAAACCTTTTTCCCGTATATCCATTGACAGAGCTGATCCGCTCTGTAGGACGGCTCTCCCGTCTCGTCGACGAAATTCCGCCACTCATCGTAATTGAACTCTAGACCGTAGGTCATATCCGACATGGTGTTCCTCCTCAAAAAATAAACCTCTTAATACCCCCCATTGTAACCTACATGGACGGAAGATAGCGAAAAAAAACGATCCCGTTGCAAAAACCCTACCGGCATGCTATGAATATCTGTGTATATTTTCTTTAGAAAAGAGAGGTGACCTCTACGATATGGAAAGTTTCGTTCAACTGCATCCGGTGCTTCAGGCACTTATAGGGACCCTCTTCACCTGGGGAATGACCGCCGCTGGGTCCGGGATGGTGTACGTAAGCAAGGAACCGGGGCAAAAGACCCTGGACGTCATGCTGGGCTTCGCGGCGGGAGTTATGATAGCCGCCAGCTACTGGTCCCTTCTGGCTCCGGCGATAGAGATGTCCGAGGACATGGGGGTTCCCGGCTGGATTCCGGCAGCAGTGGGTTTTCTGGCCGGAGGCGGCGTCCTGAGGCTTGTGGACCGATATCTGCCCCACCTGCACCTAGGACTTCCGACCGACGAAGCGGAGGGCGTACAGACCAGATGGAAAAGAACCACCCTGCTGGTACTGGCCATAACCCTGCACAATATACCGGAAGGCCTGGCGGTTGGAGTGGCTTTCGGCGCAGTGGCTTACGGTCTCCCCTCTGCCACCCTGGCCGGAGCGATAGCTCTCGCCCTGGGAATAGGCATACAGAACTTCCCCGAGGGCATGGCGGTGTCCCTGCCTCTCAGAAGGGAGGGACTCTCCCAGAGAAAGAGTTTCCTCTACGGTCAGCTATCCGGCGTGGTCGAGCCCATCGCAGGGGTGATCGGAGCCGCCATAGTGGGAATATCCAGGCCGATCCTTCCCTACGCTCTGGCCTTCGCCGCCGGAGCCATGATATTCGTGGTGGTGGAGGAGGTCATTCCGGAATCTCAGCAGAGCGGAAACGGCGACCTGGCAACGATGGGAGTCATGCTGGGATTCACCGTTATGATGATCCTCGACGTGGCTTTGGGCTAGCAGGATGAGGGTAAAAAACGTTCGATTTGCCGCCGTGGCCACGGTCCTTCTGTGCCTCCATCTCCCAGCCTGGGGACTCGGAGGCATAGAGGGGATACCACAGTCTCCGATGTATCACGCCGTCTCCCAGACGGATCGACCGATAATACCAAAAGAAATTCAACAGAGACAATACGAAATACTCAAGACACGCTTTCACTCTCCCTGGGACCAGAACGAGCCGAGAGAAGCCCAAGAGGTTATCCTATGGGCTCTGGACCGTTACTGTCAAGACAGAATATACGGCGAAAACCTCTCCCCTCGCACCGACGAATGGAAAAAGAGGATGGCCGAATCTTGCCGGGTCGACTCGGTCGGAGAGCTGGGCACGAGGGCAGTCTCCTTGAGGGAGACATCCTTGAGGCTGCTCCCTACGAAATCACCCGCCTTTCTGTCTCCCGACCTGCCGGGAGAGGGCTACCCCTTCGACTACCTACAAAACAGCCTGGTCCACGCCGGAGAACCTCTCTACCTGTCTCACCTCTCCGAAGACGGACTTTGGGGCTGGTGCGACACGTCCTACGCCTCAGGATGGGTGAACATGGCCGACCTGGCGACGGTGAACGACGAACTGGCGACGAGATGGAGATCCCTGGAACTGGCGGCAGTAGTGAGGGAAGACGTCGTTCTGGCATATCGCGGTAGATCGCTCTTCGAGGCCAAGATAGGAACGCTGCTGCCGATGAAATCCAGAGGGGCAACCACTATTATCGTAGAGGTGCCAAGGGCAAGGCCGGACGGGGTCGCCTCGTCCATCGAGCTGAGGATACCCATGACCTCCGTGTCCCCGGCTCCACTATCCCCCAACGCCTGGACCGCCGCGGCCCTGGCGGAGCAGTTGATGAACGAGCCCTACGGTTGGGGAGGCTTCCTGAAAAACCGAGATTGCAGCGCCACCACCAGGGATCTTATGTTACCCCTCGGCATCTGGTTGCCCAGAAACTCAAAAGCTCAGGCCAAAGAGGGAAAGGTCATATCCCTTGAAGGAATGTCCAGAGAGAAAAAGTTAAAGACGATCTCTAGAGAGGGAGTACCGTTTTTCTCCCTGATAGGCCAGCCCGGACACATAATGCTCTACGTGGGAACCTATAGGGGGAAACCCTTGATACTTCACGACATGTGGGGAATAAGGACCGAGAGAAAAGGCAGTGAAGGACGGTATATAGTGGGCAAAACGGTGATATCCACACTGGACCTGGGAGAGGACCTTCCGGACCACGTCCCGGGCAAACTGATACTGGACCGAATCGACAGATTGACGATTCCATGGCTTCCCGAAACATAAGTTGACATTTTTACTCCAAGAAGATATAAAGTAAGCTATATCGTCTTTGGAGGGAGTTGCTCACAACTATGTTCACCGATTTACTCGCCGCTCTTGCGGTGGTAGTCAACGGAATACCTCAGGGGCTATTGGCCCTTATGTTCGGCTTCGCCGCCCTGCCTACGGCGTTGGCCTTCGGGGTGGGAATAGCCGGATCCCTTTACTTCAACTCGGTAGCCACCATATCGTTCCAGGCCGAGACTATCACTCTGGCAGGCACAATGGGAAAGGACCTGTCCGAAAGGCTCAGCATGGTCTTCTGGGGAGCTTTGTTCCTGCTGATACCGTCGATGCTGGGCATGAACGAAAAGATAGTCTCGGCGATAGGCCCTGTGGTGGTCAACTCCATGATGGCCGGGGTGGGCCTGATGTTGGCCAACGTGGCCATAGACCTCTTCTCGTCGGAGCGCTGGTCCGGTTCGGCCTCGGTAGCGGTGGCTCTCGTGGTATGGTTCCTGACCAGAGATTTGGCCAAGACCATCATCGTGTCCGTCCTGGCCTCGACGCTTCTGTACAACTACCTTCTGAGAAGCAGAGGGATGGACCTGGACGTTCACGTAATAGACGGAGCCAACGAAAAGTTCCGTTTCGGCATGGTCAAGTGGGACATATGGCGCCATCCCAGGATACTCTACGGAGCCCTGGCCATGGCCTGTCTCAACATAGGGGCCAACATCTCTTTCGGAAAGATAACCGGCAGCATAGCGGGGGTCGGCACCGACATAGATCACCTGGCCATCTACTCCAGCCTCGCCGACATGGCCTCCACCCTGTTCGGAGGAGCTCCGGTTGAGTCCATCATATCCGGAACAGCCACGGCTCCGAACCCGGTTAGATCGTCCGTCATGATGATGGCCATAATGGCCGCACTACTGCTGTTCAAGCTGCTGCCAACCATAGGACGGTACGTGCATCGCTCGTCCATCGCCGGTTTTTTGCTGGTGCTGGGGGTGTTCGTGACCTTTTCCACCAATATGGCCGCAGCGGTATCTCTGGTTCCGGATTTTCAGGGCCCCTTCGGCATGACCCCCTGGGGAATGGTGATCGGAGCTACCGTGTTCGCCTCTGCCAGATGGAATCCCTTCTTCGGATTGCTGGCAGGAGTCGTCGTAAGACTGGTCTTCGGGATATAGGAGGGTGGATTCGATGGACTTTTACGAGCTACACCTGGCGGGACTGGTCAGACGACTGCCCAAGGTAGCCATCTCGAAGAACCTGTCCATAGCGTCTTTCGTGATGATGGGAGACACCGAACTGGTGGAACGATGCGCCGAGAAACTGACCGAAAGGCTGGGCGATATATCCCTGGACGCACTGGTCTGCCCCGAGGCGAAGGCTATTCCCCTGACCCACGCCATGGCCAGGATCATGAAGCTGAACTACGTTGTCATAAGAAAATCGGTAAAGGGCTATATGGTGGGACCTCTGGTCGAGACGGTGAGATCGATAACCACAACAGAAGAACAGACCCTCGTCATGGACGGATCGGACGTAGCCAAGATAAGAGGGAGAAAGGTGTGTCTGGTGGACGACGTGGTGTCCACAGGGGCGTCCCTCCGATCGGCCAGACAGATACTCGACAGGGCCGGAGCCATAACGGTGGCTCAGGCGGCGCCTCTGCTCGAGGAGGGAGGTCACGACGGAGAAGGAGTGACCTTTCTGGAAACTCTGCCGGTATTCCCCACGGAGAAATAGATCGACCGATAGACGGGAGGGACCCACGATCGGGCCCCTCCCGTTTTTCTCAATCCACCGCTTTCCAGAGCAATCGCCCTCGATCCTCCAGGGGCTCCACCTCTCCACGGTCTATAAGATAGCTGAGATGGGCCGAAAGGGCCCCGAGGTTCAATACGTATCTCAGAGGATCTACCTTCTTGTCCAGCCATTCCATCAACTTTCCCAACAGGTCGTCTCTGGTCATCGGGGTTCTGCAAAGGGAGAGAACCCTGTCGGATATATCCAACAGATGCCGTCTAGTCACGGAGATAAGCTCGGAGGGATCCTCCACAGTCGAAGCGTGGCAGGGAACGAACCACCGGGCCTCCAGCCTCTCCAGAAAGTCGAGGGTAACGAGCCATTCCGCCACGTCCACCACGTAAAGCATTCCGTGAGCCTCCACCATATCGGAGTCGAACAACGAGTCTCCTACGTAGGCGACCTCGTCCGGCGTAACGTAGCCCACCATCCCCGGAGAGTGCCCCGCCAGTGAGACCAGTCTCAGACCGGTCTCCTCCCACTCTCCGGACTGAGGCAACCGTCGATCCACCTGACACACCGGGGCCATCAGAAACTTGTTCTTGAGAGCCCCAAAAGGCGACGCCCCCCACAGGAACGACGGCTCGTAGATCGTCTCCTCCAGAAACGGACTCTCGAAGGCTGGCATAGCCACGGAACATCCGGTGGACTTCTTCAGATAGGCGCATCCACCGACGTGGTCGGCGTGAAAATGAGTGCAGGCTACCCAGTTCAGACGCCGGCCTTCCCTTTCGATCATGCGTCTCAAAGCCCTGCCGGACGATTCGTCCATGCCCGAATCCAGAAGAACCGTATCGTCCTTAGGTCCCCAGAGCCCCAGCTTTATGCGCCCCTCCACGACATAGCTATCTCCCAAGAGATGTGTCAATTTCAGATCCGCCATGGCGACTCCATCCCCTTCATGTCTATCTACCCCCGAAGAACCGGTCCAGATCGGATTTGAGCGCCGCCTTGGCGGATGGATTGGTGTACATCATGTGGCCGCCGTCGTAGGTCTTAACCGTGACGTTTTCCTTCAGCCTCTCCACGGGAACGTCCAGACGTCCCAGTGTATAGAGGATGGAATCGGCGGTACAGGTCATATCGTAAGCTCCCATGGCCACGAATACCTTGAGAAAATCGCACCGTCTCATAGCGCTGGCCAGGAGATCCACCGTGTTCGGGTACCCTACGAATGCCTCCGAGCCGGACTGGAAGTTCCAGCGGTAGAGGGCCTCGTCGTTGCCGCTCAGATATTCTCTGTCGGTGGAAAAATCTAGCTCGTCCCTGAGATAGGACATGAAAGCCGTGTAGTAAGGGGCACCGACCAAGGTGAACATGGGATCCTCTCCGTAGTCGTACCAGCCGCCCGGGCCGGTGAGCCTCGTATCGTAACGACTGATCATGAGACGATCATCCTGAAGGAGCCCGGAGAGGAACACCGCCGGAGGAACCCTCAGATTCAGGCTTTTTATGTCCCTTTCAGGGAGAGATGTGTAACGGTTCAGCCCCTCCAGCACTGCCTCGAACTCCTCCTCGGACAGCCCGTTGCCGTCCCAGAGAGCCTTCAGATAGGTGCTGGAGGCCCAGTCTCTGGCATTGTAGAGGACCTTCTCCAGAGGCAGGCTTTGAAGATCCTCCGGAAGCTTGCCATGATACCAGGCCGCTGCCGCCATGGCGGGCAGGGCGTGGATGTAGGGTCTGTCGTTGCTGCTGTCCGGCACCAGGTCGCCGTAGCTCGCCACCGGAGCCACCAAAATGATACCGGAAGGCATTATGCCCATGTCCATGAGAGCCGACGCCAGCCCGGTGGCCCTGATGCCGCCGTAGCTCTCCCCGGCGATATATATAGGCGATCCCCAACGGCCCTCTCTGGTCAGATACATCCTTATGAACTGAGCGACCGAGGCTACGTCCTCGGAAACTCCCCAAAAACTTTCGCTAGAATCCGGATCGAAACCCCTGCTGAAGCCGGTTCCTATGGGATCGACGAATACCAGATCCGTATCCTCCAGGATCGTATCTTCGTTATCCTGAACGACGTAGGGAGGCCTGGGAAGGCCTATGCCATCGGGAGAGGACTTGACCACCTTGGGGCCGAAAGCCCCCATGTGGAGAAAAAGAGACGAAGAACCGGGGCCTCCGTTGAAGGCGAAGGTAACAGGTCTGTCCTTTCCGGAGACCTTCGTCCTGGAGTAGGCCACGTAGAAGACCCTGCCCATTTCGTCGCCCTTATCGTCGAACACCGGCATCAACTCAGCCCTGGCCCGATAGTTCAACTTCTTGCCTGCCACCGTCACGGTGTGGTCGGTTACGGAGGCGTCCAAAGGCACGATCGCCTTTTCCGGAACGACCTCCTGAGACCTAGGCTGTTCCTCTGGAGCAACTACATCCTTTTCCGTCTCAGCCCATCCTACGGAGGACAGGCAGGTTAAGATAAACGCCCCCAACAACAGGGTCAGATAATATTTTTTCATTTTTCGATTATCTCCTCTCGGTAGAGGATGCCAGAGCAGGAACCCCTGAACCCTTTCCGGAACACTCTCGGGCCAAGTCCATCAACAGAGAGGCCAATCGAGAGCTTACATCTCTCGCCTCCGCCGTCGCCTTCTCCGCCGAGTCCTTCCTTCCCTCGGAAACATGGGCCTCTATCTCGTGACCCATGTGATGGAGCTTATCGTGCAGAGAGACCACCTCTTTCCACCTGTCGGTCAGGTGATCAGGAGGGGTCGCCGTGGAAAGGAACAACCCGAAGCGACACTTGGTCGGGTCGGTCTCGAGATCCCAGAGACCTCCCTCGAGCAAGGACTCCAGACGATCCATCCATGCTCTGTGAGCGTCAACCGCCTTTGACACAACCGACATCATGTCGGCACAGGTACCCAGGTTCATCTTGGAAAGCTCCTCAAGAAGCTCCTCGCCTTCCCTGGCCCCGTCGTTCACCCTGTCGGACAAATCGTCGACCATGCCTGAAAGGGACTTGACCGACTCCCCGGCGTCCCCTATAACCTGGTTTATCTCCGACGCGAACCGGGAAACCGACTCAGCTCCGGATGCCATCTCCTGAGAGGAGGCGGAGAGTTCCTGAGCGCTGGCCGCAACGGTCTGAGATACCTCGTTGGTGTTGTCCATGCCCTCCAGTATCACAGTTATGGCCTGGACCACTCCGGAAATCCTCTCGGCCACTCCCTGCATCTCGTCCGACATGGACATGACGTCTTTGGATGTACCGTCGACGCCATCCATAAGTCCCGTCAGGTTATCGCCTATCTGAACTGCAGCACCTTTGCTCTCCTCCGCCAGTTTCCTGACTTCTTCGGCAACTACGGCGAATCCCCGCCCCGCCTCGCCAGCCCTGGCCGCCTCTATAGCCGCGTTGAGTGCCAGTAGGTTAGTCTGTTCCGCTATTCCCTGAATGGTCTGTACCACCTGGTGTATAACCTTAGCCTTATCCGCCAAGGATAAGGCCCTCTGGGATACCTGCTCCGCCTGTCCTCTGGCTGATTCCATAGCGACGGAGGTCTCTCCCAAGGCGGCCTCTCCCTCTTTGGCCTTGGAAACCACGTCCGCCACGGTCTGGTTGAGGTCTTCCGCCATGCGGGCCAAAGCCTGAGAGGTGGAGGCTATCTCCTCCGAGGTAGCGTACTGGGTCTCCACAGCGCTGGAGACCTGATCCACCGCCTTGGCGCCTCGTACCACACCCTCCTCCATGGACCTGAATGTACGGGAAAATAGCTCCAGAGAACGGGCCAGAGAGTTGAAAGCCGCCAAAAAATCCTGGGTTCCCTGAGAGGTCTCCCAGAAATTGGCACGAAGGAGCTCCATAAAGTCGTTAAAACCCGATGCCATCCGTCCGGTCTCGTCGGAAGAGCGAACTGGAAGGCGCCATGTGAGGTCGGCTTTCCCCTCGGTGGAACGCCCCATGAAGAGGTTCATCTCCCTTATGGGAGCTACCAGGGATTTACGATAGAAAACCACACACAGAAAAGCGATCAGGAGGGCCAGCACCAGCGAAACCTCCTGTATCCTTTCCAATATTATTACCTTCCGTCCGGCGTAGGTCTCTATTGCAACGGTCGCCTTAGCCGCCGCGGCGAGGACGGACTGAGCCTTCTCGACTACGTCTTTCCAGGCCCTTTCGTCCGAACCGGACAACACCTTATCCACCGCCTTAAGGTAAGAGGAGAAGGACTTGTCCACCTCCCTGAGAAGCGCTACCGCCTCGGGGGAAGCGGCGGGGATATCGGTCCAAGTGCCCGCCTTGGGATCCAGCGGAGCTTTTCCCCCCGATATCAGAACACGGTTGGTCTCCTTGAAAAGGGAGATGGAGGACAAAGCCTCCTCCTTGTACTTGCTATCGCCGGATAATCCGTAGGCCAAGGAGGCCTTGGCGATACTCTGGGAAAGCATCCTCTGCCTGCCTGCCAGGTTTATGACCATCCCGTCTTTGTCCTGACCGGAGGTTATAACCAAGGTAGACCCCAGTGACAGGGTGAACAGCCCCACCAAAACCCCTAAGGGCAACACCAGCTTGAGAAGAAGACTTCTTTTCATTTTTCATCCCTCCATATCGTTAGCTCGACAGACAACGAAGATGAACGTCATATGTTTCGTAATTATACACGGAAGAGACTACAAAGCCCAAGGGGGCGATGGGCTACAGTTACAATCCTTTATGATTCCCTCCATGTGATGTATAATTTCTTGTTCTAGGGAGGTTCCTGGCCTTTGACCTCCCCTTTCATACTGAGACATATCGGGAGGATTCACATGACCGTCAGCAATTCCTCGGAACTTAAAAGACAGATAGAGCGTCGCAGAACCTTCGGCATAATAAGCCACCCCGACGCGGGAAAGACTACCCTCACGGAGAAGCTCCTGCTCTTCGGAGGAGCCATAACCATGGCGGGAGCGGTAAAATCACGCAAGGCCTCCCGTCACGCCACCAGCGACTGGATGTCCATCGAGCAGGAAAGGGGAATCTCCGTCACCAGCTCGGTGATGAAGTTCGAATATCGGGACTACGAGATAAACCTGCTGGATACCCCGGGACACAAGGACTTTTCCGAGGACACATACAGGGTTCTCACCGCCGTGGACAGCGCCGTGATGGTTATAGACAGCGTCAAGGGGGTCGAGGAACAGACCAGAAGGCTCATGGAGGTCTGCCGGATGAGAAACACACCCATCATGACCTTCGTGAACAAGCTGGACAGGGAGGGAATGTCTCCCTTAGAGGTGATGTCCGACATAGAGGAAACCCTACAGATAGAGTGCGCCCCTCTCACCTGGCCGGTGGGAATGGGCAAGGGCTACAAGGGAACCTACGACATATACAGAAAAAAGCTCACCCTCTTCCGTGCCGGCTTCGAGTCCCTGAGGGAACAGGACATGGTGACGGAGATATCCGACCTGTCCGACCCCAGGCTGGACGAGCTTCTGGGATCCCAGGCGGACGACCTGAGAGGCGATGTGGAACTTCTGGAGGGAGCGGCCAACCCCTTCGACCTGGACGACTACCTTAAGGGCAGCCAGACCCCGGTCTTCTTCGGAAGCGCCGTGAACAACTTCGGGGTCAAGGAGATGCTGGACAGCTTCGTGGAGATAGCTCCCTGCCCCGGCCCCAGGGAGACTACGACCAGGACGGTATCTCCCGACGAGGAGGAGTTCTCCGGCTTCGTCTTCAAAATACAGGCCAACATGGACCTGGCCCACAGGGACCGCCTGGCCTTCATGAGGATATGCTCGGGAAAATTCCAGAGAGGGATGAAGGTCAAACATCACAGAATAGGCAAGGACATAACCATGTCCAACCCCACCATATTCATGGCCCAGGACAGAGAGCTGGTCGACGAGGCCTGGCCGGGAGACATCGTGGGCATACACAACCACGGCACCATAAAGATAGGGGACACCTTTACCGACAAAGAACCCCTTCAGTACACCGGAATACCGAGCTTCGCGCCGGAGCATTTCAGAAGAGTCAGGCTGGACTCTCCCATGAAGTCCAAACAGCTTCACAAGGGGCTGTTGCAGCTATCCGAAGAGGGAGCGATACAGGTCTTCCGGCCGATAAACGACAATATATTCATACTGGGAGCCGTCGGCGTGCTTCAGTTCGACGTGGCGGTGGCCAGGCTCAAGGCCGAGTACTCGGTGGACGCAAGCTACGACTCCACCCCCTACTCGGTGGCCCGGTGGGTCCGTTGCGACGACCCCAAGAAAATGGCCGAGTTCGAGAAAACCCAGCAGAACAACCTGGCCAAAGACAGCGCCGACCAGTTGGTCTACCTGGCGGCCAACAACTGGGACCTTAAGTACGTGGAGAACCACTGGCCGGAAGTACAGTTTCTGAAGACCTGCGAACACTCGGGGGAATAACCTAAACATTACGGAGGAGGAAGCGGGATGCTCACGCTAAAGGACACATGCAGGATCGCTGTGGTCCAGGCGGCACCGGTCATGTTCGACAGCGAAGCCTCTACGGAAAAAGCCGTCGACCTTACGAGTAAGGCCGCCGAGAAAGGGGCGGAGCTGATCGTTTTCCCCGAGCTTTTCATTCCAGGCTATCCCTACGGGATCACCTACGGGTTCACGGTGGGAAGCAGGACCGTCGAAGGTCGGGAGGACTGGAAAAAATACTACGACAACTCGATCGTCGTGCCAGGTCCGGAGACCGAGGCTCTCGGTAAAGCCGCCGAGGAGGCCGGTGCGTTTTTGAGCATCGGAGTGTCGGAACGGGACTCCCTATCGGCGACGCTCTACAACTCCAACCTGCTGTTCTCCCCGGAAGGAGAGCTGCTCTTCTCCCACAGGAAACTGAAACCCACCGGCACAGAGCGGGTGGTATGGGGGGACGGTGACAAAGGGCTCTTTCCCGTGGCGGAATCGCCCTGGGGACCGATCGGAAGCCTAATCTGCTGGGAAAGCTACATGCCCCTGGCCAGGGTCGCCCTCTACGAAAAGGGAGTGACCCTCTACATCTCGCCCAACACCAACGACAACGAGGAATGGCAGTCCACCATCCGCCACATCGCCATAGAGGGACGATGCTACTTCGTCAACTGCGACATGTACTTCACGAAGGACATGTACCCCAAGGACCTGAACTGTTCCGACGAGATAGCCAAACTGCCGGACACGGTCTGCCGTGGCGGAAGCTGCGTCATAGATCCCTACGGTCACGCCGTGACTGAGACCATATGGGACGAGGAAGCAATCATATTCGCCGAGCTGGACATGCAGAAGGTGCCCGCCAGCCGCATGGAGTTCGACCCTTGCGGCCACTACTCCCGACCGGACGTGCTGAAACTGGTGGTGCAGGATAAATAATCGATCACCTCGTTTAGGTTATCGTACGAGACAGCTATTACCGTTTATCCGCAGGAGAGTTATCGAGATACCTATCAACCAACGTCATCAAATCGTCCACGTCTTTCGGATTATCGGCCTTTAGCGCCTCTAACCTCTCTTGTAGGACTTCATCGTTACCGTAAAGTTCTTTTAACTTATCCCAGCAGAGTGTGACCTCTCTAAGGACCGCTCGGCTTCCATAATGTTGCCCCAATTCTTCGACCTTCGCTGACTTAAGGACAGACAATGTCACCGACGGCAAATCCGGCACATCGAACGGCGGTTCCGAAGGGTCGGCCATTCTTTTTACACGCAATAAGACGTTAAGAAGTTCCCTTTCCTTGATCAAACTTTCGACATCGGTCTGACGAACGTCCTGGCGCCAGTCTTTTTCAAACTTATCAAGCGCTTCTTCAGGCATGTTCTCGATGTCTTTTGCTATGCTCAACAACACCCCCCTTGAGTAAAGGCCCCGGAGTTTCGACAAAACACTCCCAACCATTTTCGCCAGCTCTTCAGAATTACTGAAAGAGCGTAGAAGCTTACTTATAACCCCTCTCACGGTCCAATCAGGACCAACATCCGCTGACGATCTTCGACGCTCGGGAATCAACGGCAATACATTAAACAGTCCCAATATACCAGTCTCTACGCATTCAGGTCTAAACCGCTCCTCAAGGTCTCCGAGACGACCGATAACCTCCGCCAAACGCTCCGGTGGAATCGATCGCAAAAAATCTTCGAAAGCATCGGGGGCTTTCATCCGAAGCAAAGCGCTTTCGGCATCCATAATGGACATCAACTCTTCGCCGACTATACGTTCGAGATACAGTCTGAGGAAAAGCCCATGAGCGACACGGCGATCTTGACTCCACTGCGGCTCGAAATCTCGATCGTATTCGGCACCCCCTATAAAACGGACTGCCATCGGAAAAAGCCTTTTTATCATAGAAATAACAACTGACATCGGAACACTTAAGACCTCTCCTGAAAGCTGATCTATTCGTCGTTCGTCGAGAGGTTCCTCACTCGCAACCCTTATGAGGCTGTAAACTTGATTTTTCAGTTCTTCATTGCTTTTCTCGCATGAATAGCTCAAACCATCGATCGACTTAGGAAGTTCGGCGAACACGTGGGGAAGAAAAACTCTGACCGCCTCCAAGGCCAAAACATCCGCAATCGCGACCTGCCCATTCAAATTACACAGGGTAAATCTAACCGCCGCCACGTAGCGCCTCACGTCCCGGATATTATTTATCAAAGGCCAGATTATCTCCACAGAGACATCAGGCCAAACCTCATCCTGGTCATCTATCTTTGAGAGGACATCAGACAACTCTCTTGAAAATTCTCTTTCAAGAAGACGCGACGGCATCGTAGGCAAATCTACGTTGACCTGAACTATCTTCTCGAGGTAATCCCGTCCTGGAAGACCGTCCTCTTCCAGGGCTTTCTCAACTCTGTCACGATCGAAGGCCAAAACGTAGATGATGTTAGAAAAGCTCGCCGTCAGACGCACCAGTTTGAAAATATCCCTTATTTCCCTGGTGGTAAGGCGGTCGATGTCATCCAACACAACGACGATAGGTCTATCGAGCTTTTTTAACGCTTCCTCCACCTTTTCCCTTCTAGCTGTCATGCTCTCGTCAGGACATTCTTTCGCGATAACACCAAATATTTCAACTACACTTTTTAGAAGCTTCTCAACGGGACCAATCGAAGGTCCAAAAGGCAACCATCCCACTATATGCGAAAGAGGCCTGCCGTAACGCTCGAAAAACTTTCCAATATCGGGAAGACCTAAGCGAGACTTCAGCTGAGCGGAAATCTCGGCGAAAAAGGTCCCTACTAGTTGATCCGTGTCGCTGAACATCCATGGATTGAACTCGATATTTTTAATCCCAAGCTCCTTCAAATGTTGCTTCATCAAATTAAGGAAAGACGTCTTGCCGCACCCCCAGGGGCCGAGAACCCCAACTACGGCCCCCTTAGATACATCCAGCTCGACTATCCGTTCGACGAAAAGTTTGGCCATATCATCTCTCTCCAAAACATCTTCTTCTGCTTTCTCGATCGGATTATCCAGCTTTATTTTTACGAGATCTTCGGTCTCATCTACGCCCATACCGTGACTCCTCCTAACCTTGGATTGTCAGGAACTAAGCGAAAGTTCCACTTCGACACCCTTTATGCTACCATCCTACCTAACGGAGGAGAAAATCCATCAGGAGGCATCTACAATGAAAAACTCTCTGGATAAACTGACTATAAAAGGTTTTAAGTCGATTCAGTCCCTCGACAATTTTGAGCTTAGAAACCTAAACGTTTTCATCGGTGGCAACGGAGCTGGAAAAAGCAATCTGATAGACTTTTTCCGACTGCTTAGAAACCTCATAGATGGCAACCTGAACGATTACGTCCGTATGTCTGGAGGAATCAGTGATCTGCTCTTTAACGGTCGCAAGACCACCCATAAAATGGAGTTCGAAGCTTATTTCGGCCAACGAGGCTATCGTTTCAGCATAACTCCCGGCCCGGCAGAAGATTGCATATTAACCGAAGAGGCTCGATACTATGACAACAGTTCTAGCGGTTGGTGGAAACTAACGGGAGAAAGAAGAGAAAACGAATCCTTGTTGGTGAAAGAAACAAAGAGCAAAACCAAAGATTCAGAGTACAGCAGCCCCGTCCACGACGCTATTTCATCCTGGCAGATATATCATTTCCACGATACCGGCTCAACGGCAGGTATGAGGCACTACGAAATCGTCCAGGACGACAAAAATCTACGCTTCGACGGATCAAACATCGCACCATATCTCCTTAGGCTCAAGAACGAAAACGTACAGGAATACCGGGAAATTCTGGACGCAGTGCGTCTGGTTACACCCTTTCTCGATGATTTCATCCTTGAGCCATCGTTATTCGGCGAAAGGGAGAAGGTCAATCTTTCATGGACTCAAAAAGGATCGGACTACCCCATGCAACCGTACCATCTTTCCGACGGTTCAATACGGTTCGTCTGTCTCGCAACGGCGCTTCTTCAACCGGACCCCCCATCCACGATCATAATAGACGAACCAGAACTAGGGCTTCACCCTTTCGCCATAGCGATACTGGCGGAACTAGTTCAAAATGCGTCGGACAGAACACAGTTGATCGTAGCGACACAATCGCCAAAATTCATAGATCACTTCGATTTGGAAGATATCGTAGTAGTCAACAGGAAAGACGGCTCGTCCGATTTCAAACGTCTACAGAGGGCGGAATATGCTACCTGGCTGGATGATTACTCGGTAGGAGAGCTGTGGGACAAAAACGTCATCCCCGGAGGACCTCGCCATGAATGACTACATCGAGGTAGTCGCGATTGTGGAAGGACAAACGGAACTGGCCTTCATAAAATATATTTTAAGAGAATATCTCTCCACAAAGAACATCTTCATAACCCCTATCATGACATCTAAGCCAGGGCAAAAGGGAGGAGATGTTAAGTTTGCCAGAGTAAAAAGGGACATCAGTCATCAACTGAAACAACGAAAAGATACGTTTTTAACTACCTTCATAGATTTCTACGGTATAGACAAAAAATGGCCCGGTGTCGATAAGGCGGTGGGACAGACAACACCTTCGATACAAGCGAAAACCCTAAACGACGCCACTAAACGGGAAATCGGTGAAAGTTTCCCCGACTTAGACTCAGATAGACGATTTATCCCTTACGTATCTATACATGAATTCGAGGCTCTGCTTTTCAGTGACACGGAGGTTCTCTCGAAACATATTGGAGTTTCCTCAAAAAAGATCGATAAAATCATAGGACAATGCAAGGAACCAGAAAGAGTGAATAACTCACCGGATACCGCTCCGTCTAAAAGACTAAAAAAACTAAGCTCCAGGTTCCAGAAAACGACCACGGGAATAGCGATAGCAAAAGAGATAGGGATTCCCAAGATGCGTAAGAAATGCCCGGTTTTCAATGCCTGGCTCTCTGAGATAGAATCCTTGAGATAAGACGATTCAGACGAATCCATTTTCTCATCCTTGACATCTCCCCCTGCATGCCCTAGAATCCTCCTCAACTTACCGAACTCTGAAAGGAGAACCGCGAGATGAATATAAACGTAATCGTCAATAGCCTCGCCCTATCGCTAACCATCGACCGCGGAGTCTCCCTCCGGAGTCGTCGGTAGCGTTTACCTCGTCTATCGATAACGACCTTCCAAGGGCCGATTTCGCACAGTCTTGCGGATCGGCCCTTTTCATTTCTCTCGGGTCCTCCCAAGACCGTGCGCACAAAAACGCAAGGAGGACAACATGAAGAGAACCCTCGCATCTCAGATAATAGCCAGCCACACCACGGATCCCGTCAAAGAGGGAGCCATCTGCCGGGTATCGGTGGACTTCGCCTTCGTAAACGACATCACCGCTCCTCCCGCCATAGACGCCATGGCGGCCATGGGAAGAAGCCGGGTGTTCGATCGGAAGCGATGCGCCATAGTTCCGGACCACTTCACCCCCAACAAGGACATAGCCTCGGCGGAACAGGCCAAGAAATCCCGTATATTCGCCTCGGAGCAGGAAATGCTCTACTGGGAGGTTGGACGGGCCGGCATCGAGCACGCCATGCTTCCCGAAAAAGGCTACATACTCCCTGGCGACATCGTTCTGGGCGCCGACAGCCACACCTGCACCGGCGGCGCCATGGGAGCCTTCTCCACGGGGATGGGTTCCACCGACCTGGCCGGAGCCTGGGCCACAGGCGAGACCTGGCTCATGGTCCCTCCGACGGTACGCATAGATTTCCGGGGCTCCATATCCAGACACATCACGGGAAAGGACCTCATATTGGCGGTCCTGCGCGAGATATCGGTACAGGGAGCCAGATACATGGCCCTCGAGTTCGGAGGGGATGCCTTGGCCTCCATGTCGATGGACCACCGATTCACCGTGGCAAACATGGCGGTCGAAGCAGGAGGCAAGGCCGGGCTCTTCGTCCCGGACGAGACCACCCTGGCCTACGCAGAGGCTAGAGCCTCACGCCCCTTCACCGCCAGATATCCCGACGAGGGATGCGAATACGCCAAACGGGTGGAGATCGACGTGGACAAGCTCACGCCGCTGGTGGCGGCGCCCCACTCTCCGGACAACGTAAGGCCAGCATCCACCTTCGGAGACACCGAGATACAGCAGGTCTTCATCGGATCCTGCACCAACGGAAGGCTGGAGGACATGGCGGCGGCGGCATCGGTGCTCGAGGGGAAGAAGGTCCATCCGTCGGTCCGGTGCATAGTCATACCGGCGTCCTACGAGGTATATAACGCCTGTCTGGAGAAAGGCTACATCCGGACCTTCACCGAGGCAGGGGCGGCGGTCTGCACTCCGACGTGCGGCCCATGCCTGGGAGGACACATGGGGATACTGGCGGAAGGCGAGAGATGCGTGTCCACCAGCAACAGAAACTTCGTCGGCAGAATGGGACACCCGAAGAGCGAGGTATATCTGGCCAGCCCTGTGACGGCGGCCTGGAGCGCCGTCAAGGGACACATCGCCGATCCGGCGCAGGAGGAGGCATAGCCATGAGAGGAAAAGCCTGGAAATTCGGAGACCACGTGGACACAGATGTAATAATACCGGCCAGATATCTGGTCACGGCCGATCCTGAGACGCTTGGCGCCCACTGCATGGAGGACGGCGACCCCGATTTCGCTAAAAAGATATCCCAGGGGGACATCATTATCGGAGGAGAGAACTTCGGCTGCGGATCCAGCAGAGAACACGCCCCCATCGCCATAAAGGGAGCGGGGATCTCCTGCGTCATAGCTAAATCCTTCGCCAGGATCTTCTTCCGCAACTCCATAAACGTGGGGCTGCCCATCTTCGTCTGCCCCGAGGCGGCAGAGAGAATATCCCAGGGCGACGAGGTGACGGCGGACATGGAGGTCGGAGTCATCTCGGACGAGACGACCGGGGAAAGCTGGACCGTACCGGCATTTCCCGAATATCTCCGTGGAATAATCGCCGCCGGTGGACTGGTGCCCTTCGTGGCGTCCGGAGCGGGGAGATAGGGCCATGACAGTTAAGATAATAGCCCAGATCGCAGGAGACGGAATAGGTCCGGAGGTAATCAGGCAGGGACGAAAGGCGGCGGACGCCGCCACGGCCAAGACGGGGACGGATCTGGAATGGAGGACCTTTCCATGGGGAGCGTCCCACTACCTCTCCACCGGTGAGATCCTTCCGGACGACGCAGTGGAGAGGCTTTCGGAGTGCGACTCCATATATCTGGGAGCCATAGGGGATCCAAAGGTCAAGCCGGGGATACTGGAAAGAGGCATCCTTCTGACGCTGCGATTTGGCTTCGACATGTACGTGAACCTCCGTCCCGCCAGAGCCTTTCCCAAGGTACCGGTTCCGATAGCGGGAGCGGACGGCCATTCGATAGACATGCTGGTGGTCCGGGAGAACACCGAGGACCTCTACATGGGGCTCGGAGCCACCGGAGACGGAAGCATCGACGAGGCCATAGAGGCGAAAAGAGGGCTCTACGACCTGACTGGCAACGTAAAGCTGGAGACTGGACACAGGATGGCCATGCAGATGGGAATAGCCACAGAACCGGCTATCAGAAGGATAACCGCCACGGCCTGCCGCTTCGCCAAAGGACGAGGAGACGATTCGATACTTCTGGCAACCAAGGCAAACGCTATGCCCCAGCTTTACGGCTTCTGGGAGGAGATAGCCGCCGACGAGGCCAAGGCTCAGGGAATGCCGATGGAGACGATGAACGTGGACGCCATGTGCTACCACGCAGTCAGAAGCCCTTGGGATTTCGGCACCGTGCTCTGCCCCAACCTGTTCGGCGACATAGTCAGCGACCTCTTCGCCGGAATAACCGGAGGGCTTGGAGTGGCGGCGGGAGGCAACCTGGGAGACGGGCTGGGGATGTTCGAGCCCATACACGGCTCGGCCCCGGACATTGCCGGAACGGACAGGGCCAACCCTCTGGCCGCCATCCTATCGGCGGGACTGATGCTCGACTCCCTGGGAGAACACCGGGCCGCCAAGACGATAGACCGAGCGGTGGAGACCTTCCTTAGCGAAAACGACGGAGACGACCTTCCGAGAGAGATGGGAGGCCAGGCAGGCACAGAGGCGGTCGGAGACAGGGTCGCCGAGATAATAGAGAGAATCGGAGAGGAGACTCCTTGACATGAAAGACACGGTTCGCATCTTCGACACCACCTTGAGAGACGGAGAACAGGCGGCGGGCATAAACCTCAACGGAACGGAGAAACTTCAGATAGCCAGACAGCTCGCAGCCCTAGGGGTGGACGTCATAGAGGCGGGCTTTCCTGCTTCTTCACAGGGCGATTTCGACTCGGTGAGATCCATCGCCTCCGAGATAGACGGTCCGATCATAGCCGGATTGGCCAGGGCAAACGAAGGGGACATAAGAAGAGCCGCCGAGGCCGTCAGGGAAGCATCTAGAAGCAGAATACACACCTTTATAGCCACCAGTCCCATCCACATGGAGCACAAGCTCAAGATGTCTTCCGAAGAGGTCGTTAAAAGGACGACCGACGCGGTTTCCCTGGCCGCCTCTTTGGTCAAGGACGTGGAGTTCTCCGCCGAGGACGCCAGTCGATCCGACCCGGAGTTTCTCATGGAGGTCTTCACCGCAGCCATAGCCGCGGGAGCCACGACGATAAACGTCCCGGACACGGTGGGCTACGCCACCCCAGGAGAGTTCGGCGACTTCCTCTCCCGCATAATGGAGGGCACCGAGGGATCGGAAAAGGCCATATGGTCCGTCCACGTCCATAACGATCTTGGGCTGGCTGTGGCGAACTCGGTGGAGGCGGTAAGACGAGGAGCCAGACAGGTGGAGTGCACCGTCAACGGCATAGGAGAGAGGGCGGGCAACGCGTCTCTGGAGGAGATAGTCATGGCCCTCAAGGTCCGCCGGGATGTTTTCTCGGTGGACACCGCGATAGATACCACCAGGCTCTACGACACCAGCCGAATGGTCTCCCGGCTCACCGGGGTCCATCTTCCGCCCAACAAGGCCATAGTGGGAGACAACGCCTTCGCCCACGAAGCGGGGATACACCAGCACGGAGTCCTCTGCAAGAGAGAGACCTACGAGATAATGCATCCCAAGGACGTTGGGGCTCCGGAGACCAAGCTCGTCATGGGCAAGCACTCTGGTCACCACGCCTTCGCCAAAGAGCTCGAGTCAATGGGATACTCCCTCACCGACCAGGAGCTCAAGAGGGCCTTCTCCCTCTTCAAGGAACTCTGCGACAAGAAGGAGATGGTGACGAAAAGCGACATGGAGGCCCTTGTTGTGGACGAGATCCTCTCGATCTGCCCGGACAGAAAGTTCTCCGTCAAGGATTTCGCCGTCCACTCCGGCAGAGGAAGGGCGACCGCCGCCATATCGCTGATCGATGGCAAAGACGAGATCCATGACGCCGCCACGGGCAACGGCCCGGTGGACGCCTCCTACGCGGCGATAAGGAGGATCGTGGGAATAGAGCCGGAACTGGCGGCCTACAGGATAATATCGGCAAGCGAGAAATCGGACGCACTGGGAGAGGCCAGGGTCACCCTGCGGCACGACGACATGGAGGTTCAGGGACGGGGAGTCAGCACCGACGTTATAGAGGCCAGTATAAAGGCCTACGTAAACGGCATAAACCGACTGTATCAGACCGCCGCCGCCAGAGGGGTGGAGATAGTGAGACAGAGGCAGGCCGTTTAGATTTTTAAATAAGGCGGATCGAATCATATACGGTTCGACCCGCCTTTTCATGTATAGATACAGGCTTCCTGAAAAAGAAATTTTTTTAATCACGTCCGAGCGCATTTTCGCTCTACATGTTCCGTGCAGACCGTTACGAACACCTAATGTTTTTATAGATCTCCTAAGCGTCTTTTACGATGAAATTAGTTTAATCTAGGTGCGTCGGCATGGTAAACATGCTATGATCTAAACATTCCCAAATAGACAAAAGAATGAAACAGCCTACTTTATGAGAGGAGGATTTACGTTGAAGTTCAAGCTAAAACAGAACATAATTCTAATCTGCATTGTGGCACTGCTTACGGCGGCGCTATTCGGAACCGGAGGATGCGGCGGCGGAAGCTCTCTTCCCGCCACTCCCAAGGAGATCGAACCGGGGTCGGAATATGAGGGGACTCTGTCCTTTAACGATAACGGAGAGGAAACCATCCTTATGAGCACGAGGTACGAGGCTCATAATATCGAGACAAGCGCCAGCCTGCCTCCCGCAGTGGCCTTGTTCGTGACGGAGGAAAAATATCTCGACGAGACCTCCGGGAAACTGAAGGCATCGTCCAACACCTCCTTTATCACGGAAAACGACGTGGAAACCTTCCTCAAAAACACCTGGGATCCTTTTTACGATGGGAAGGACGATGAAGGGGTTAACGCTCGAGAGTTTCTCGACTTCTTGACCGAGTACAACATGCCTATGGACCAGTTCTTCCGCTTCCTTGAGGCTACGGGCGGTTCCGTCGGCGAGTTGGACAACATAGTGAAGGTTTATTCGTCTCAACTGGAAGAACTGGACGGAAAGGATGTCTTCAACGAAATAGAGTCGTTCTGCGATCTTACAGGTATAGAACTGGAGACCTATTTCACCGATATCAAGGAGACATTCACGACCTACTCCGTCTTTTGTTCGAAGCTTGTGGAACTTGGCACGGGACAATCGGGACTTTACAGCTCCTATGTCGACTGGTATATGGAGCAAGAAACAGAGTTGGCCGACCCATTCGGATCGTTTTTGAGCTATCTGAAAAACAAGTCCAACAACGCTAAAAACGGAGAGAATAAGATCGATCCGGTAGAGATAGGAAAGTTGGGTCTGGAAATAATGAAGTTCGGCTGGGACGTCATAAAGGACGGCAAGCCTCAGCTTTCGGCGGACGGGGCCTTTACCTCCGTTCTGAGAAAGGACACCTCTGGACTGGACTACGGATACACCAAGACGAACAAAACCGGAACCATAGAGTTCAAGGTCACCGACGCTTGGATCAAGTCATGGGTTCTGATAGACGCGAAGATGAAGGGCGTAGCCTCCTATGCAGCGACCAATCCTAATTTCGGGGGACAATATCTTCCGAACGTCCAACTGGACGTGGAAAGCGCCTATTTAATATGGGGCATGAATCTCAACGTAAACGCCCAGGTATCAAACGTTATAAACGTCTCTTCGGTGGACAACCCCGATCCTGTGATAGACGTTATAGCTAAAGTCAACGCAGGATGGCTATTCCAATCGTTCAAAGAATCCGCCTACTTCAAGGTACAGGGAAGCAAAGGTATTTCTTTTGAAGGATGGAAATAAGAAAATTTGACGTTTAGTAAAAACTTCCCCTGATTTTTCGGGGGAAGTTTTTACTTGAAACCCAACTGACAAAGGAGGGACCACAATGAGATATGCCCTAGCGATACTGTTACTTTTCTTCTTATCGATAGCACCGTCTCTGACGGAGGGATCGGAAAACGGGACTATACCGAAGGGACTATCCAGGGGAGAGATTCTCCTCTCGTATTTTCAAGACACCGAGATGGATTTTCAGCTTCTTAGAAGTCTCGGAGCCGACGCGACAGGAGGAGGTTCTCCCGGAGAGATTCTTCTGGCGGCCAAAGATATAGAGGAGGGTGACCCAGCTTCCTGGTCAGCTGCCTTTCTTTCCCTCGCAGAAAGGGTCGAGACGGACGGAAGGACTCGTCTGAAAAGGGGTCACGAAATAAGCGCAGGGGAAAGCCTTCTGAGATCAGCGTCCTATTATCGCGCGGCGGAATACTACGGCGATCCGACCTCTCCCGAAACCGCAAAGTGGGGAATGAAATGTCGAAAAGCTTTCATCGATGGGATGAAGCTATCTCCCTGGAAAATAGAGGAACTGTACATACCTTTTGGAGAGGACTCTCTTCCGGGATATTTCATATCGTCTCCTTCGAACGATACGCCGATAAAAACCCTGATAGCCCAAAGCGGTTTCGACGGTACGGCGGAGGAGATGTACTTCGCCGTGGGAGAAGCCGCCCTCAGAAGAGGGTACAACGTCCTTCTCTTCGAGGGCCCGGGACAGGTGGGAAAACGTCGATTCGACAAAGAGTCTACCTTCGTTCCCGACACCTCCCCAGCTCTCAGGGCGGTGGTGGATTTCGCCCTGTCCAGACCTGAGATAGACCCTGAAAAGATCGCCCTTTACGGGGCCAGCTTCGGAGGCTATTTCGCCCTGTCCGGAGCGGTCGGGGAAAGTAGGCTGAAAGCCCTTATAGTAAATTCCCCTATAATAGACGCTCGGGAGTACTTTTTCGCCGCAGTAGGCCCCAAGTTCGTGGAAATGTTCGAGAAACAGGACCTGACGGTGGAGGAAATCCTGAAACTGTCAAAGGAAGAACTTCCTCCCAAATATCGTTTTTCCCTCCTGAACCTGTGCATCCGCTACGGCAAGCCATCCGTAAAAACCACACTGGAGGCCATGCAGGAATTTCATGTCGACGAGGATCGTATCGAAGCCATGGAATTTCCGGCCCTGGGAATGGTGGGGGAAAAAGAGGGAACGGTACCGCTGAGCCAGGCGAAACGGTTCGAGAGACTGGCCCAAAAGGGAAGCCTCCACATATTCGAGGAAAAAAGCGGAGCCAACATCCACTGCCAGCTGGACAACATGCCCCTGTCATGGGCAGTAGCCCTGGACTGGCTTGACGAACAGTTCGACTAAAGCGATAAAGGCATGCGACAGGCCTAATCGTCGGTCGCATGCCTTTCTGCTTTTTGCGTAAATTGTCTTATACCATCCCGAAACACCTTGAAATTTTGAGATCTGTTCGTCTCAACGCCCCCTGATCCTCGTTTACTCCTTCCTCTTGCCCCTTCCAAGCGAGTCCCTTTCCATGCTCCAGAAGAAGAAAAGAAAAAGGCCAACCACGCTTCTGTCCCTTACGGCGCTGTCTAAGACACTCTCTAAGGACATAGGGTCTGCCTGAAGAGTCAACGTCTATCGATAAGACAACACAAAGCATGTATCTATCGCTACTATACAAGGTAATTGGACCTTCCCACACGAACATGTGTAGACATACCACTATTTGGAGCCAAGACGGTACACCATTTTTAGCTATAGACCACCATAAGTCTATCGCTCACGGCGGAGACCAGCTCGTCGGCGCTCTCCCTCACCAAGGGCATGACCCTGCGGTGACAGCGGAAGAACAGAAGGTACGACCACAGCACCTCGAAACCGCCTCTGTCGAACTCCGCCGCGGTGGGCAGGTATCCCCTGCACCCGTTGGTATAGCCTCCGAAGAAGACCAGTTCGCTGCCCACCCTCTCGGCTATATCCAAGGCTATCCCGCACATGGCCTCCTCCGGAACGCCGCAGATACAACCTTCGTCCAGAAGAAAATACTGGATCTCCATGTTCACCCTACCCTCGGTCATTCCGGCCTCTCTCAGCCCGGCGACCTCCGCCAGCCAGGAGGATCCGTCTATTCCGCACATATCCAGAGCCTCTTTGGCGATATCCTCGGCACGGACTTTCGAGGGGATCTCGAATCTAAAATCCTTCATCTCCGAAAACATCCTCAGCCTGGAAACGGGACGGACCACTATCCCGGACATCACGTCACCCACGGCCCGCTCTATCTCGTCGGCCATCTTTTCCAAAGCCTCGACGTTCTCTTCTTCAAGCCTCTTCAGAATATCCTCACCGAGGGACTCCGCCTCTCTGGAATATATCTCCAACCGCTCCCCCATGGAATTACGGAAACGGGGTCTCACGTCGCCGGAGGCCCCCTGAGTGATCATCACAGGGCAGCCGTAACGTTTCTTTAGCCTCTCCCTGGCGAAGCCCACGTAGTCCGAGGAGATCTTTCGATTGTCCCCGACCAGTACGTTGGCGTGGGCGGTGCACCTGAGCAAAAGGGCCTTTACATCTCCGGAGGATTCGCCCACCACCTTAAGCACCCCTATCCGCCTGTCGAGACATTCGGCATCTCCACGGCGGTTCAGGCCTATATCGCCGTAGGCCACTCCCCATCCGGCATGGACGGGACACAGGTCCGCGACGGCTCGTGACACTCCATCGGTCAGGCTCGATAGTAGAAAATCGACGTATTCTCTCTCGAAAAGGCCGTCGGGAGCCGAATGGGTATGGGTGAAACATACCATTATCCTCTCGACCGGTATCCCCGACGATTCGGACAGCTCCGACCTGAGCCAGGTCGTTATCTCCACCGTGAGCCCTATGCTGTCCACCGAGATAAGGCAAAGACGCTCGCCGTCCTTCTCCCATAGGAACACCTGAGCGGCCAGGCCGTCCAACACCCCTACGGAGGTCTGATCCGACCTGTCGAATCCCACCATGGTAACCGGGTTCTTAGGGGTGATATCGACCTCGGCACAGCCCATAGAAGTTTTTGAAGTTTTATAATTCATGACACCATCTCATTTCGTAAAAAAAATCGAGTTCATTATAGACGGAATAGGCTAAAAGACCAGTCCTACAGGATGCCTCTGAACATTGGAGGGATAGAGCCCTTCACTTATCCCTACTTATATGGTATGTTTTTATCGTGCACCACGATAAAACACCGTAAAAGGAGGGATCGATTTTGGATCTTGGACTGAGAGATAAGACAGCCATAGTGATGGCCTCCAGCGGAGGTCTCGGCAAGGGTATAGCCACCGAGCTCGCCAGAGAGGGAGCCAAGGTGATGCTGTTCAGCCCGTCGGAGGAAAAACTGGCAGAAGCTCAAAGGGACATAGAGAAGGAGACCGGCAACAGGCCGTCCTTCTTCGTCGGAGATATCACCGCGGCGGAGGATATAAAGGGCCTGGTGGACGCCACCGTGGAAAAGTTAGGGCCTGTCTACGCCCTGGTGAACAACACCGGAGGACCTCCTGCCGGTACCTTCGACGACTTCGAGGACACAGCCTGGCAAAAAGCCTTCGAGCTTACGCTTTTGTCCTATATCCGTACCGTCAGGGCGGTCCTTCCGTCCATGAGGGGCAACGGAGGCGGCAGGATCGTGAACTCTACTTCGTCTTCGGTAAAATCGGTCCTGGACAACCTGATACTGTCCAACACCTTCAGGACCGGGGTAATGGGGCTGACGAAATCCCTGTCCCAGGAGCTCGGAAAGGACGGCATTCTGGTCAACGTCATAGGTCCGGGAAGGATAGGTACCGCCAGGATAGAGCACCTGGACTCGATCAGGGCGGAAAGGTCGGGGCTGTCGGTCGAAGAGGTTCGACGCAAGGCCTTCGATTCCATCCCCCTGGGAAGATATGGAACAGTGGACGAATACGGCCGATTGGCCGCCTTCCTCTGCTCCGAGGCCAACACCTACATAACGGGACAGACGATCCTCCTGGACGGAGGGATGGTCAAGGCGTTCTAGCAAAGGGCAAGTTTTCATGCAAGGGGCGGAGGCGGAATTCCCCCCCGCCCCTTTAGGTCACCTCAACAACGGCATGGCACCGGTGAGGCTGTTCACCTTCTTAGCGTCGCCGCAGATGGCCAACCCCAGATAGACGTAACAGCTCTCCTCCGTAGAGGCGGATTTTTCAACGTACTCTCCGTAGGTCCTGCAACCTCGGGCGACGTCGGAAAAGTCCACCACGGTCAGATCGTCGTAATCCTCCCGATAGAGCATGCCGCGAAGCTCCTTCAGTTTTTCCTCCGACCCCTTCAAGACCGGAACAGGGATCTTGACTATGCCCTCGTGGGAAAAGCCGCTTCCATCGGTCACGTCCTCCCCCACCGCCTCGGGGAACCTCCGCCCCAGAGATACGCCCAGGATGGCCGCTGTGTTGGCCATCACTCCCGAAGGGAGGTTTTCGTTCAGCAACAGGACGAGCTTCTTTCCATTCAAACGGCTACACCTCCATGATCGTCTACGTTGAAAAACCGTATTTACCCGAAAGACATAAAGTAACGTTTCGGCGTTATTCCCAATATCTTCTTGAAACAGTTGGTCAAATGGCTTTGATCGCTGAACCCGGCGGAACAGGCTACCTCCGCTAGGGGCATTCCCCTCTCGAGAAAACTCCTGGCCCGATTGACCCGAACCGTCTCCAGGTAGCGATGAGGAGGCATGCCGATCAAGGAGGAGAAGGACCGAACCAGATGGTACTTGCTCAACCCCGCCACCTTGCCCAAGGTGTCCAAGGTTATCGGTTCGGAGTAATGGGCTTCCATGAAGTCCACGACGTCTCTCAGTCTGGAGAACCCCGCCAGGGACGAAGGAGGACGGAACGATCTGCCGAACAGTCGCCCCAACCGGGATAGCAACGACAGAAACAGCTCCTCCCTGGACATATCGGCGGATCCGTTCGATATGAGACCATGGAGGGCTCTCAGCTCCGCCGCAATGGCCGGATCGGAGATCACGTTATGGCGAAAACCGAGGGGAATCGTCCGTTCAGACACATTTGTCAAAGCCCCGGACATTACCTCGGTCTTAACGTTGATGCACCTGTAGTCCAGAGGCTCCTCGCCGACCTGACGGCACCCGTGGCTGTCGCCTGGGGCCAAGAGCAGTACGTCTCCCGGAACCACGCAACTCTCCTCCCCACGGCAGAAAAGCATCCGCCTGCTCCTCTCCACGAAACCGATAACGTAGTGCTCGTGGGAGTGCTTCGGAAATTCCTGTCGGATTCCCCGAAAACGATAGGCCTCCAATTTCAGCTCCGAATCGTAAACTATCGCCCTGCTCTCGCCCATATCCCAAACACCTCTCGCAGCCTCTCGTCTAAATTACCACCGTCGTAAAGGATTTTCTTGTAGAATCTTGCTGTTTTGTCGATAGACATATTCTCGTATGTTATAATTTTTATCTCCAAAGGAGGCCGAGATGCGATATAACGACATCGTCCTGACCGTCCGTTCTTTAAAGAAAAGTTTCGGCCCCGTAGACGCCCTCGTAGAGGGAGATCTGACCCTCGAGAGGGGAAAGATAACTGCGTTGGTGGGAAACAACGGAGCGGGAAAGACCACTCTGATCAAATGCATAACCGGAGCGCTGCGGCCGGATTACGGCTATATATCCCTTAGGGGCGAAGCGACCCCTTCTCTTACCCTGGCCGAAGCTCGTCGTAGGGGGATAGCCACAGTCTATCAGGATTTGGCCCTTGTGGACGTGTTGGACGTAGCGTCGAACATATGGCTCGGGATGGAACCCTCGAGATGGGGCATCGTCGATCGAGAGGTCATGAGAAGGCGTTCGATCGAGCTGCTTAAACGATTCGCCATAGACCTTCCGTCCGTCGCTACCCCCGTCTCCGATCTCTCCGGAGGGCAGAGACAGGCGGTAGCCCTGGCCCGGGCGATCGCCCAGGGAGGAGATATTTTGATACTGGACGAGCCGACGTCTGCCATGGGGATAGTGGAAAGATCCCACATCGTCGATGCCGTGAAGAAGTTACGGAAGGACGGACAGGCGATACTCTACATAAGCCACGATATGGAACAGGTCCTGGAGACCGCCGACGAAGTGGTTATCATGCGCAACGGAAGAACCATAGCCTGTATTCCCGTCGGCGAACTCGATCCCCTATCCCTTGCGGGATGGATCTCCGGAGCCATCTCGTGAAAAGCACTAGACCGCTGCGATTGGCTGGAGTCATCTCGATCTCCTGTTTGATCTTCGCCCTGTCGTCGCCTTACTTCATGAACTGGGACAACATCAGGAACGTGCTGGATCAAAGCACTCTCAACATAGTCGTAGGCCTGGGGATGTCCCTTTTGATCGCATCAGGAGGGATAGACCTCTCGGTAGGCTCCGCAGTGGCGCTGATAGGGGTGATGATAGCCCCCGCGCTGAAAGCGGGGCTACCGACGTCCACGGTGTGCCTGGCCGCCCTGGCGGCGGGGACGATCTCGGGCCTATGGAACGCGGGTATCGTCGTTTTTCTGAGGATCAATCCCTTCATAGCGACCTTGACCTCTATGTCTCTGATGTCCGGTCTGGCACTGATAATCACGCAGGGAACGCCGGTTTACGGCTTCCCGCCGTCTTTCACGTTTATAGGCAGAGGCCGGATCATAGGCCTCCCTGTGTCGGTTATAGTCTGCGCCCTGTTATTTCTGGCTCTGTGGTTCTCCTTCTCGTTCACTCGATTCGGGATATACACCATCGGACTGGGCGACAACGAGGAGGCCCTCAGACGATGCGGAATCAGGGTAAAGCGCTGGAAGACCGGCCTATACTGCCTTTGCGGATGCTGCGCCGCCATAGCTGCCGTGCTTATTACCTCGCGTCTCAACAGCGCGGAACCTCTGGCGGGGGCGATGATGGAGATGGACGCCATAGCCACGGCGGTGCTCGGAGGGACGGCCATACAGGGCGGTAAAACCAGCCTGACAGGGACCGTTCTGGCGGGGATTCTGCTGGCGCTGGTAAAGAACGGCCTCACCATGCTCGGAGTCTCGTCCTACTATCAGGGATTTTCCGTAGGTGCCATCGTCCTCATATCGGTAGTTCTTTCGGAGCGATCGACGAGGACGAAACAATAGATAGCGGAGGGTGATTTGAAAATGAAGGTAGCGAAGTTCTTATGTGCGGCGGCGCTGTGTTGCGCCATGGCGACAACCTCTTTCGCAGGCGAACCAAACCCGATGGTGTCCAAATCGATAGCGACAATCGAGGATCAGCTGGGGGCGTTGCCCGACATAACCGGCCAGGAACGCATAGGGGTTCTGGTGATAACCCTGTCCAACCCTTATTGGGTTACCATGAAAGAACGCTACGGCGAGTGGGCAAAGGAGATGGGGATTTCGGTGGAGGTTATGGCGGCTCCGACCGAAAAGGACCTCAAGTCTCAGCTCAACACCCTGGAGGCCATGGTGGCCAAGAAATACGACGGAATCATAGTTACCCCGATGGACCCGTTCAATCTTATACCGGGCATAGTCAAGGCCGACGAAAAAGGCATCCCAGTCGTATGTTCCGGCCCCGAGGTAAGCAGAGACGGTTTGAAGCAGGCCGGTGCCGTAATGGACGGATGGATAACCGCCACGTTCAAAGACCAGGGTCGACTCTGCGCCGAGGACATGGGTAAAAAGCTGCCCTCCGGATCGGAGGTCGCCATAATAGAGGGGATCCCCGGAGCCGGACAGAGCAAAGCCCGGAGAGAGGGAGCGACCGAGGGCTTCGAAAAAACCGGACTGAAGCTGGTCGCGGTGGAGGCCGGCAACTGGGACAGAAACAGGGCCTACGACATAACGACAAACCTCGTGAAAGCCCATCCTAAACTCAAGGGAATATATTGCGCCAACGACGTGATGGCTCTTGCCGCGGTGGACGCCCTCGAGGTAGCGGGAATAAAGGGAGTGACGGTATACGGAACGGACTTCATCCCTGAGGCGGCAGAGGCCATAAAAAGCGGCAGGTTGGCCGGATCGACCACATTCTCCCAGGCCGCCTGGACCAGAGGAGCTCTCGTCTACACTCTGAAGCTGATAAAGAAGGACGAGGACCTTCCGGAAAAACTGTCCGTTCCGATAACCCTGGTGAACGGAGAGAACATCGGGCAGTTCCAGGGGTGGAAATGATCGATGAAACTCCGCAAAATAGCTATTCTTTTCTGTGATCAGGACAACCCGTTCTGGTTGGAGACTATACGCATGTACCGGGAATCCCTCCCGGTACATGGTTTTTATGGAGACTTTCTCTTTCCCGAGGATCCGAGAGACGGTCTATGTCAGGCCGAACTCATGGGCAGATACCTGTCGGCGGACTACGACGGCATGATAATAAACCCCCTGACGGCGGAAAACCTCCTGCCCCCGCTTGAGTCATCGTCCAGAAAATTTCCCGTCTTCGACGTAGGCCCCAAGTGCGACCAAGAGATGGTAGCCGGCATATCCGGTTATATACCGTTACAGGCGGCCGACTTCGAGGAACAGGGCCGAATGTGCACGGAGGCCATACTGGGAAACTGCGACGGTCCTCTGGGCTGCATCGGCGGCCCCATCGACACCAGGCAGGGCAGGATGAGGATCGAGGGGGCCGTAAAGGCGGCAAGGCAAAGAGGCCTAACGGTCCTCGACGTGGAATGGAGCGACTTCACCAGAGAGGGCGGCAGAAGGGCGATGGAAAAGCTGATTCCCCTAAAACCCGGGGCCATCTTCTGCGCCAACGACCTTATGGCCCTGGGGGCCATAGAGACCGCCGCCGAAAAGGGCGTCGAAATTCCCATAGGCGGCGTAGACCTCATACCGGAGGCCCTTTCCGCCATAGAGGAGGGATCTCTGACCGCTTCCGTAGGGCTCGATCCGGCAGAGCTGGTAGATGAAATACTGAAATCGATCGGTTTATTTATGAGAGATAAACTTGTCCCCACGGGAACTCTTGCGAACAATATATTGAAAACTCGATAGCATAAATGTTTCGATCTTGTCGCGTAAATCCTCCACGTGTATACTGCTATTGGGCATAATTTTTATGCTTAATAGTTACAAGGGGAGGGACTACAAGATGGAGAAAGAAAATATGCTTAAAGAACTGGCCAGATCGGTGGTCGACATGGACGAGGAGACGTCGGCGGAGCTATCCAAAAGTTACGTCGAAGCGGGATTCGACGCCTACGACGGCATCTCCTCGGGACTTTCCGTAGGTATGGACGAGGCGGGAAGGCTGTACGAAGAGGAGGAGTACTACATACCGGAACTGCTGCTGTGCTCCGACGCCATGTACGCCGGTCTGGACGTGCTTAAACCCCACCTTCGCAGGGACGATTCGTCCGAGACCTACAAGGCGGTGGTCGGGGTGGTCGAGGGCGACACCCACGACATAGGGAAGAATCTTTTCAAGGTGATGCTGGAGACCGTAGGATTCGAGGTCTACGACCTGGGAAGGGACGTTCCCCCCAAGGAGTTCGTCGACAAAGCCATGGAGGTGGGAGCTCATCTGGTAGGGATGTCCACCTTGATGACAACCACCATGCCCAACATGCCGATTGTCATAGACCTGCTCAAGGCGGAGGGCATAAGGGATAAGACTATCGTCATGGTAGGAGGAGGCCCTATCTCCAGGAGCTTCGCCCAGAAGATAGGTGCCGACGGCTACGAGCCGGAGGCATCCGCCGGAGCCAGACTGGCCAGGGAGCTGGTGACGACGAAGCTGGAGACGATGTCCCATGCCGCAGTTTAAGGATTTAATGACCCCGCTGGAACGTGCCAAGGCTATGTCGACGGGACAGCCGGTGGACCGGTTACAGTGCAACCCCAACCTCTCCAACGGGATCGCCCGCATATCGGGATGCAGAATATCCGAGTTCAACCACGACCCGAGAGCCCTGGCCGACGCCGTCATCGCCACCCACAGGAGATTCGGAGGCGACGGAGCCAAGGTATTCACCGATCTCTTCACCGTAGCCGAGGCGATGGGAGCCAAGATCAAGTTCCCCGACGACGACACGGCGGACCTATTGGAGCCCGCCATAGACGACGTCTCCAGGATAGACGAGCTGGAGCCAATAGATCCGGAGAAGGCCTGTAGAATTCCGGTCCACCTGAAGGCGATGGAGATGGTGGTGGACGAGATAAGCTCCGAGGTACCCTGCACCGCCTTGGTGGTCGGCCCCTTCACCACCGCCTTCTTTCTGATAGGCGTAGAGAAAATGACGAGGCTGATGGTGCGAGATCCTCAGTCGGTGGACAGGCTATGTCAGGTCTCGCTGGAAAGCACACTGCGCTACGTGGACGCCGCCGCCTCCAGGGGCATGGGCATATCCATAGCAGAACCCCTCTCATCCTGCACAGTCGTCAGCCCCAAACACTTCAGGCGCTACGCCGCCCCGGCGGTAGAAAAACTGCTGAACCACATCAAGGACAAGGGCATGGGCACATCGATGCACATCTGCGGCAAGACCGATGGAATCTGGGAGGATCTGGCCGACATGGGGCTGAACGCCCTCAGCATAGACAACGTGGTTCCCCTGCCAGGTTGCGTATCCAAGGTGGGAGACAGGATGAAGATAATGGGCAAGGTGGACCCCTCGTCGGTTATGTTCGCCGGAACCAGGGAAGAGGTTCGAAAGGCCTGCCTGTCCGACATTCGAGACGCCTATCGATCGCCCAAGGGATTCGCCCTCATGTCCGGATGCGGCCTTCCGGTGGAGACGCCGATAAGGAATATCGACGCCATGATGGACGCAACCAGAGAGCTCGGATGGCCCATAACCGAGGAAAAGCTGGAGAAGGCTCTGGCGATCGACAGGTATGACGACTGAGATGACGGAGCTGAAAAGGTTGATCGATGCTCTAAAGAGGGAGCCGGTGGACCGCCCTCCCTGCATATGTCCAGGCGGGATGATGAACATGATCGTAGAGAACGTTATGGACCTGACGAACAGGACCTGGCCCGAGGCCCATCTCGACGGAGAGGCCATGGCCGAGCTGGCGGCGGGACAGCCGGAGAACGGAGGGTTCGAGAACTACGGGGTTCCATTCTGCATGACAGTCGAGGCCGAAGCCATGGGAGCGCCCGTATCGATGGGAGACAGGATCCACGAACCGAGGGTCACCGGATACGTCATGTCGAACTCCGACGACATGGCTAGCCTGAAGGAGATGGACCTATCCTCCGGACGTACGACCCAGGTATGTCGGGCGATTTCCCTCCTGAAAAAAAGAAACGGCGACATACCGGTAATAGCCAACCTAACCGGTCCGATAAGCCTCGCCACATCGCTCGTGGATCCCTCGCTTTTCTATAAGGACATGAAAAAGAGCCCGGAGAAAGTCCAGACTCTGATGGATTTCGTGGTGGAACAGCTCGTTCGATTCGGAAGGGCCCAGGTCGAGGCAGGAGCGGACGTCCTCACCATATCGGACCCAAGCGGAACTGGAGAGATCCTGGGACCCAAGGCATTCGAAAGATGGGCGATCCCCGCCCTCAACGGCATACTGGACCGACTCTCCCCCTCCGTGAAGGGCACCATAGTACACATATGCGGACGTCTAGGTGGGGTGGCCCATCTTCTGGACGACATAAGGAGCGACTGCATCAGTTTCGATTCCATAACCTCCGCCAAAGAATTGGCCCTCAGGTTGAGCACTAAATCCCTTATGGGAAACGTGAGCACCCTTGCCATAGAGACGGCCTCTCCAGAACATCTGAAACGGATGGCGAAGGTGTGCATGGACCAGGGAATCGATATTCTGGCCCCCGCCTGCGGCATTGGAGCGGGGACGGCACTTAGCCAGGTACGGACTCTGGTGGATAGCGCAAAGGAAAGGAAGTCTTCATGACGTCGAGAATTACCATCGATGGAGGCAAGGTCCTGGAGTTCTCTCCGGGGCCTACCCTGTTGGAGATATTGCGAGAAGGCGGAGTCAAGACAGAGGCTCCCTGCGGAGGCAAGGGAATCTGCGGAAAATGCCGGGTCAGCCTGAAAGGAGACGGAGGCCCCGTGACGGACGAGGAGAAGGCCTTTCTCTCGTCGGAGGACATCGCAGAGGGAGTCCGACTGTCCTGCCTGTGCCGCCCGGTCGGCGACGTCGCTGTGTCCCTGTCCGATCAGGAGGAAAAGGGTTCGGCCATCCTCACGGACGGGAACCGCCCGGATTTCGAGATATGCCCCGCCATAGGCTCCGTGCCTATCTCGATACCGAGACCGGAGATAAGAGACGGAATGTCCCTTCTGGACCATCTCGAATCGGTCGCAGGGCCGCTTAAACCGGACGCATCTCTGGTCAGGAGGATTCCCCAGGCGTTCAGATCGAAGGAAGTAACCGCGGTCTTCCACAAAGACAGCCTGATAGACCTGATACCGGAGAGAGACCCCGAGCTTTACGGACTGGCGGTGGATGTAGGTACCACGACGGTGGTCGTGTCGTTGATATCCTTGAAGACCGGGGAGACCGTCGGATCCGCCAGCGAGATAAACCCCCAAAAGGACTTCGGCCTGGACGTGATCTCCCGAATAGAGAGATGCGAGACCTTTCCTACTGGTCTGGAGGACCTCCATGACGCCATAATCTCCTGCCTGGACCGCCTCGTGGACAAAGTCTGTTCCGATAAAGGGACCTCCAGAAAAAGAATATACGAGATGGCGATCGGCAGCAACGCCACCATGACCTCTCTGCTGCTGGGGGTCCATCCCTGGTCACTGGGCAGGGCTCCTTTCAGCCCTGTTCTTCGAAGGGGGATGACCGTACCCTCGGTAGACCTGGGGGTAGAACTGGCTCCGGGAGCCAGAGCCTACGTCCTGCCCGGAGTCTCGGCCTACATTGGTTCCGATATAGTGGCGGGAATGGTGGCTACCGAGCTTATGGAAGACCGGGGCATCAGACTCTTCATAGACATAGGCACGAACGGTGAGATCGTCCTGTCCGACCGGGGCAGGCTCAGCGCCTGTTCTTGCGCCGCCGGGCCCGCTCTGGAAGGGATGAACATAAGCTGCGGCATGAGGGCATCGGACGGAGCGGTGGAGTCGGTTCGCCTGAACGAATCCTTCGCCGAACTGGGAGTCATAGGCGGAGGAACGCCCCGAGGGCTATGCGGCAGCGCCATACTGGACGTGTTATCCGAGGTGGTCCGTCTCGAGATGGTGGGTAAGACGGGGAGACTGAAACCGGGGCCCATGATCGCAGAGGAAAACGGGAAAAGGGCGTTGGTCCTGAGAGAGAGGGATCCTAGGCTCACCGTGACCCAGGGCGACCTGAGACAGGTTCAGCTGGCTAGAGGGGCCATTCTCTCCGGGTTCATATCCCTTCTGGAGGCCAACGACCTGACCATGGCCGACATAGATCAGGTACTGGTGGCTGGACAGTTCGGACGTCATCTGAGCGTCGACAGCCTGACGGGGTCGGGGCTCATTCCGATGGAGCTAAAGGAACGAATAACCTATTGCGGCAACACCTCCGGAGCCGGAGCCGCCATGTGCCTGCTTTCCAGGAAAGCCAGAGACGACGCAGAGAGGCTTTCCGACATGGTGGACTACGTCGAGCTGTCCGTGCTGGAGAGTTACGACCGCCTCTTCTCCAGATGTCTCCAGTTCGAGGTGTCGAGATGAAGGGCTGCCCTGTGTCGAAGAACGGGGCCATGCCGGACGCCATAGGCGCTCGTTATTCCTTCCCCCAGGTACACCGCAACGGGGAGCTCATGGCCCAGGTGGCGGAGGAACTGATGCGGGAAGAAGGGGACGTCTACTGTTCCGTGCCTTTCTGTTCCACCGTGGAGGCCGAGGCCTTCGGGGCGCAGGTCAGGATGGGGGACCACAGGACCACCCCCCTCATACCCAAGTGTCCATGGGACGACCCCGACATGATCCCGAAGGAGATCCCGTCGCCTGACTCCGGCAGGATGGGTGAGGTCATGAAGGCGGTGTCCATTCTGAGGGGAAAGGGATTCCCCGTAATATTGAAGGTTTCCGGGCCCTTCTCCACCCTGATGGGGCTGCTGGATCCAAAGGCCCTGTTCCGAACCGCCAGAAAAGACCCCGGCAGAATAGAGACCGTTCTGGAGAGGATCTCGGCCTACTCTCTCGCCTGTGCAAAGGAGGCGGCGAGACGGGATGTCTCGATAATCTCCCTGGCGGAGCCCTCTGCCACCCCCGACCTTCTAGGCCCGAAACGGTTCGAAAAGCTGGTCTCCCCCGCTCTGACCAGGCTGTTGAGGGATATGGACCGATTGGACGGACCGTGGAGCGGGTTTCTGTGCGGACGGCTCTCGTCGTCCATGGAGGATATAGGGGCCATATCGGGACATACCGTGGAGATGGGATCGGGAAGATACGGAGATCACCTCGAGACCCTCAGAGCTCGGGGGATCCGGTGGTTCGGAGGGGGCTGCGTGGCACAGACTCCCGCCGACGCCTGTAGGATACGGACCATAGACGTGACGGACTAAAAAAATCTCCGGGGCGCACCTAACGGCATTTCTGCTTTATACTTTAAGGACGTTAGTTAAACAGGAGGTGCGTCCTTTGCATTTAGACAGCTTTCAGATATTGGCGCTTGCCCTGTCGGGACTTATAGCGGGGCTTTCCAAGTCGGCTCTGCCCGGGACGGCCATCCTCATGGTCCCGCTCATGGCATCGGCCTTCCCGGCCAAACTGTCGGTCGGGCTGTCTCTGCCCATTCTGATAGCGGCGGATATCGTCTCCGCCCCGAGCTACAGGTTCGAGGCCGCCAAGGAAAGGAGACTGATCCTCACCCTTCTGGCTGGGGCGGTCGTAGGAATCGGCCTGGGATGCCTTTTGATGGAGAGGATAGACGGGGAGCTGTTTCGATCCGTCATAGGCTGGGTGGTTCTGTCCATGCTGGGGCTGAGGATTCTGTCGTCACGACGGAAAAAGGAGGGATCCACCTCCGAGGGGATGAGACCCTCCCTAAGGTTTATTTTCGGGCTCGCCGCCGGAACGGCGACGGCCCTGGCCAACGTGGCGGGACCGATCATATCGCTCCACATGATAATGTCCGGTTTGCCTAAACGACGTTTCATCGCCGCAAGCGTCTGGTTCTTTCTGGTGGCCAACGTCTTGAAAGTCCCGTTCTACTGGTCCATCGGGATCGTAAACCCGAACACCCTTAAGGCTGATCTTATCGCCGCGCCTTTCGTCGCTCTAGGGGTCTGGTCGGGGCTGAAGTTGGTGGGAAGAATAAAGCAGAATCTCTTCATAACGGTCGTGACGGTACTGACTTTCGTCGCGGCGATACGTCTAATACTGAACTGAAGCGACTTCAGCGCATTTCGACTCTGTTTCTGCCGTTTTCCTTGGCGTCGTAGAGTGCCTCGTCCGCCCTGGCGACAAACTCGTTTACCGGCTCGCCGATCCTGTACTGGGTAACCCCGAAACTGGAGGTTACCCTTACATTCTCTTCAAATACGTTGCACTCCACGGCACGCCTCATCCTCTCAGCGTACTCCAGGGCGCCCTTGACGTCGGTCTCAGGCAGAACCACCAAAAACTCCTCTCCACCCCACCTTCCGACCGAATCGCCTGCACGGGTGCAGTCCTTCATCAGAGCCGCGATAGAGCTCAACACAGTATCCCCCACCTCATGTCCGAAGTTGTCGTTGACGCTTTTAAAGTGGTCTATATCCACCATCACGACGGAAAGGGAGGCCCCATAACGGCTGGACCTCTCCGTCTCTGAAAGAAGAATCTGGTCCATCTTCCGGCGGTTCCAGAGCCCCGTAAGGGAGTCCCTGTTGGCCAGATATTCCAATCTGTCGCTGTAGGACTGGATGTTTTCCATCTTATCCTTCAGCACCAGTATCATGTCCTTCAGCGCCTCACATATGTAGGAGATCTCATAGTACGCCCCCGAGGATATCTCGGACACCACGTCCAGCAACCCATCCAGGTCGGTCTTTCTCTCCGAATAATCCACCAAGGCCTCTACCATCCTGGTATAGGGCTCGAATCTCTTTTTCAGAAAGTACAGCAGGAAAAAGACGGATCCTCCGGTCACTGCCAGAAAGGCGAGTATCAGGCTGTTCTGAAGCCTAAGCAGTTCCCTGTATTCGGGACTGGGCAAAAAGTCGAGGGAGAAGAAACCCCCTCCGACCTCTATAATACGATGGGCCTCCCGGGAAGAGCTATCTTCCCGGGATAGATCGGCACCCATATCTTCGGAGAAGGTCAGTTTCATGTTGTCCTGCGGGAGCAGCGCTTCCAGAAATGAGGAGGTTATGGTTTTGGACACGATCAGATAGCCTACCGGGACGTCGTCGTACTTGAGCACGGGACGACAGGCGACGAAGCTATCCCTTCCGTCCACCGGAGCTATTCCTAAGAAGAATCCCTTCTTCCCTGCCTCCTCGAAGTAGATATCAGAGTAAAGCGAATCGGCAAATCTGAACTCGTCGGGAGCCCTGGCGATGACGACCCCGTCCAGGTCGGTGAAGACCACGGAACTGACGGTCTTAGTGAAAGCCTTGCCCCAGTCTGACAGCACCTCGCTATCCGATTCCTCGATGGACTCCACGATATCTTTGGGACGGGACAGGTTGGTGGATAACTCCATAAGATGATCTAGTTCATAGGTCAGATTCCTGCGAACTATGGCAGTATATCTGTCATGATCAGCAATTCTAGATTCTCTATAGTCATCTATCACCAACTCCAGCAAAACGCCGTAGATCAGGCTTAAGACGGCGAAGGAGGCCATGACGATGGTCAAGATACCGTTTCTAAGAGAGGACCTTCTCCTAGAGGTCACGGTTCGCCACCTCCCTCACCGAATCGTAGAAGGGATCGTTCGACGGGGATACCCCTAGGAAACATTCCGCCTCATGGACGTCGGTAGAGATAAAGGAAGTACCTATTGTCTTCACGTCCACGCCCCCTTAAGATGACAAACTTTTCCATCATTTTAACACCTTAAAGGGCTTCTGAGAAAAGCATCCGTAATCAGCCTGATCGATAAATAGGGAAGATCAACGAGCCTCTACTCTGTCTCTTCCCTTTCTTTTAGCATCATAAAGGGCATCGTCAGCTCTGGCCACAAACTCGTTGATCGGCTCACCCGGACGATACAGAGTTACTCCGAAGCTTGAGGTTATTTTCATTCCGTCTCTAAAAGTATGGTTCTCCATCGTCGACCTCATCTTATCGGCATATTCCCATGCCCTCTGAGAATCGACTCCGGGGAGAACGGCTAGAAACTCCTCTCCGCCCCATCTCCCCGCCGAATCACACTTTCGGAGACAGCTTTTCATCAGTATGGAAATGGAGTTCAGGACGGCATCTCCCATTTCGTGACCGTAAGTGTCGTTTACTTCCTTAAAATAATCCACGTCCAGCATAATCACCGACAGGGGTGTGCCGTTAACTCTGGAGTTTTCCGTCTCGGTCATCAAGACCTGATCCATCTTTCTACGGTTCCAAAGCCCCGTCAAAGAGTCGCAATTCGCCAGATATTCGAGCTGTCCACTGTAGCTTTGGATATCATCCACCCTGTTCTTCAAAACCTTTATCATATCGGTCAGGGCTTCAGCTATGTGCCTGATCTCCTCTACTCCGTTGGAAGCGGCACCGGAGGTCACATCGAGAAGACCGTCCAGATCGATCCTTTTATCCGAATAATCGACCAATCCCTGCACTAACTTGGAATAAGGCTCAAATCGTCTACGAAGAAAAAAGATCAAAAAAATCATCGTAGAGATCGTTACGATCGCAAAAGTTATGATGATATTCCTCTGAAGCTTTATAAGCTCCCTCTCGCTTTCATCAGAGAGAAAATAGAGGTCAAACAGACCATCGTCGACGATTATAGATCGATATCTTCCAGAAGGAGAGTTCGCCCTCAGTCTTTCAGAAAAGCCCCGTCTTCCTTGAAAAGTCAGAGTCATATGCCCGACCGGTAAGAGGCTCTCCAAAAGGAAAGGGGTTATCGTTTGAGATACCGCCACAAAACCCACGACTAGATCGTCGTATTTACGTATGGGACTACAGGAGAGAAAGCTGTCTCGTCCGTCCACTGTCGTTATTCCGGAGTATGACCCTTTTTTTAGGACCTCGTCGAAAAACGGCTCAGAGCTCACGGAATCTCCGAAACGATATTCATCGGGAGCCCTGGCTATGACAATCCCGTCTGTATCGATAAAGAATACGGAGCTAACTGTCTTGCAGAAGGCCTTTCCCCAGTCGGACAGGAATTCGTTGTTCATCGAAGTCACGGCTTTTGAAACATCCTTAGGGAGAGATAGGTTTGTACTCAATACAACGAGGTTATCCAAAGCTACCTGAAGTCTATCGGTCACCGTATCGAAAATTCGACCTCGCTCATTCGCCCTCGCCGTTTGATAGTCGTCCACGACTTGTTTCAACATGACCCCGTACATCAGGCTCAAAAAACCGAAGGAAATCATTACGATTCCCAGCACATCCCTTTTTAAGGATCGTCTTTTAACCTTCAAAGTCCAGAACCTCTCGGGCCTTATCGTAAACGGAATCGTCAAGAACGCAGAAGCCCTCTACATACCAACCGAAAAGCTCCTCCATCTCGATACGGAAATCCGAATTCGACGATAATCGAAGCAGGGCCTTTACATATTCCTCTACCTTAGTCGCAGGCACTTTCTCCGAAGCTACAATTAAATCCAAAGGTATGGGGTCCGACACTGCCAGCACGGAAAATATATCGCCGTACATCTCCACCGCCTTACAGTACATACCGTCCGAGATAGCTCCACCGTCTACGGATCCGGCCAACAGAGCTTTCACGACCCTATCGTGACGGCTCAGATAATATACTTTCTTAAAAAAATCGTCAGGTACGATTCCCATTTTTCCCAACATATATCGGGGGTAGACGTATCCCGAGCTGGAGCTCCTGTCCACGAAGGCGAAACTTCCGTCCTTCAGATCCTGAACGGAAGAAAAACCTCGATTCTTCAAGGATACGATGTAGGAATAGTAGTAGCCTTCAGCGATATTCTTCGCATCCGTCCTCTTCATAAGTGTTACCATATACTTGACACCGAGCATCTTGTTTTTAAGCTCGATATAATTTACGGTGTTGATGAAGGCAAAGTCGAGGGAGCCCTCCAGCATTCGGCTCAGAAGCTCACCGTAATCTCTCGTCACTACTATCGATATATCGTCGTCTCCTACGCGGTTCATGCAATCCGCAAGATAGCCCATGGCTTTTTCTATTTTTGAAGGATCCGACCCTGGGAAGACGCCGAAACGATAATGGGCGCCGAAGGCCGGAGAAAGTATGGAATAAATAAAGACGAAAACAAACGACATCGCCGCAATCGCGACCTTTCCCTTGGTAAGGCTCATGTTCTCTCCTCCTTAAACCAATACATTCTAGCACCTGGAAAAGAGAAAAACGCGGGACGGAGACCCTATATCATATCGAGGACTCTAGTAAGGGAGTCTCTAAAAACGCTAGCCCTAGAACGTAAGTTTTTAGAGGTACCCATAGGCAATTTCAGGAGGGACGAAGATGGACGAAAAGGATTGGCTTATTGTAGAGGCGCTATGGAAGGAGAGGAACGTCACCCAGGCGGCGAAGAGACTGTATATGTCTCAACCCGCCGTGACCAGGAGGATACAGCATATGGAAAGCGAGTTCGGCTGTCGCATCCTGATCAGAAGAGGCAGGGGAGTGGATCTCACCCCTCAGGGAGAGAGGTTGGTGGACTACGCCAGAAAGTCACTGAAAGGTCTGAGAGACCTCAAGGACTCCTTGGACGGCGACGACTACCGAGTCAGAGGGACGCTTCGCATAGGATGCGCCAATATCTTCGCCAAATACAGACTCCCGGATCTGCTGAAGTCCTTCTGCGGCAAGTACCCCGACGTGGAGGTAAAGGTTCGAACCGGCCACAGCCAGAGGGTTTACGACATGCTGTTGTCCGACGAGGCTCAACTGATAATCGCCAGGGGAGATTTCAAGTGGCCGGAGCTCAGCCATCAGATGGACGACGACGGCCTCTATTACGTCGTAAGCTCCGAACCGCTGGACATTGACAGACTGCCGGAGATGCCGAGAATCCACAACCGCACCGACGGACCGCTGGAGACCGACATAAGAAACTGGTGGCAGAGTCGCTACTCCGTCCCTCCCACAGTTTCCATGGAGGTGGACACAGTCGATATATGCCTACAGATGGTCAGGAAAGGGCTGGGATATGCGATACTTTCCGGTCTATGCCTGGAGGAGGCGACGGAACTCCACGGAGAGATGCTGGTGTTCCCCGACGGAAATCCGCTCCGGAGAGACACCAGATTGTATTGCCGGGAGAACGCCGTAGGGCTCAAGGCCCTGGCGGCCTTCGTGGAATTCGTCAAAGGCGAGGTAGCGTTTAAACGCCCCCTCGCCCGGTAGGCTACTGTCTGTCCGAACAGTCTCTGTAGTAGTTCATAAGACATCCGGAGAGGATTATATCCCTGTCCTCCTTCTCCAAATCGACCAGTTTCAAAGTCACGGGCTCTCTGTCATGATCCCCTAGGAGAAACGCCTGAATCTCGGTAGCACCCTCTTTCACGGCCCTTCGGATTCCCGGCACGTAAAGCCAGTCTTCCGCACGGAATTTGCCCTGTTCCTCAGGCTCGACCACGTAGGGAACCATGCCCCAGTTTATGAGGTTGCTGCGATACCGTTTGGTGGCGAACTCCACCGCCACGTTGGCCTGACCTCCCAGCATCTTCTGGGACGAAGCCGCCTGTTCCCTGGCGGAACCGTCGCCGGGCTTCACGGCGAATACCGCCGACCCGATACCGATCCTTCCGACATCGACATGCTCTCCCACCAGAGATAGTATCTCGGCAAGATCATCGGACAGGGGAGTTCCGTCAGCGACAGACTTTTTGCGGCAATCCTCCAGGGCCTGAGCCACCTTGGCCCGGCCTACGAAACGGGGCTCCTTTCTGGATAGGGTGAACTCGGCCAGCTTCATCGGGTTGGAACGAAGCGACGACGTCTCGCCGGACGGTATCAACTCGTCGGTTGTCGTGACGGGATCTTCGATGACAGCTGCCATAAAAAGCAGCTGATCCTCGGGAAGAGGGGATATCTCCGGCCAGGGCTTTATGTTCGGCCCGTAGACCAATTCTTCCTCGGGATGGGGCCTGCCCACGCCGCGATATACTCTTTTGTCGTAGACCTCGCCGTCGAAACGGTAGGGAACGGGCTCGAGTCTGTCGGCAAACTCCGTTCCGGGGGTCAGAATTCCGCCGTTTGCCGCCGTGGCCGCTATGGAGCGAGAGTCCATGAGAGCCACCGCCGATATCTGTCCCTCTCCCGGCTTTGAGCCCTCACGGTTAGGGAAGTTTCTGGTCGTGTGACGGATGCTGAAACCTCTGTGACATGGCGTATCTCCCGCCCCGAAACAGGGTCCGCAGAAGGCTGTCTTCACTATGGCGCCGGCGGCCATGAGCTTTCCGATGGAACCGTTCGCCACCAGCTCCATGTTTACCGGCTGGCTGGCCGGATAGACGCTCAGTGAGAACTCACCGGCCCCGGTGTCGGCTCCGTCCAGTATCTGAGAGGCGGCGACTACGTTCTCGAAGGTTCCTCCGGAGCATCCAGCTATGATTCCCTGATCCACGGTGAAACGACCGTCCACAAGCTTATCCATGAGCCCCAGCCTCAGCGAGCTGTTCTCCATCACCCTGGCGGTCTCCGTCTCGACGGCCTCTATCATATCCACGGGGTTCTCGACGAACTCTCTTATGGTGACGGCGTTGCTCGGGTGATAAGGCAGGGCTATCATGGGCTCCACCTTGTCCAGATCCACCACCACTGCTCCGTCGTATAGGGCCACGTCGTCCGGATCGATCCTTTTATAGGCTTCGGGACGACCGTGTACGCCGTAAAACTCTTTTATGGCCTCGTCGGTACGCCATATGGAGCTCCAACAGGCTGTCTCGGTGGTCATGACGTCGATACCCAGCCGAAAATCGACGCTCAGAGAACCGACGCCGGGCCCGACGAACTCCATGGCCTTGTTCTTTACGAAACCGTTCTCGAAGACCGCTCCTATGATGGCAAGGGCGACGTCCTGAGGTCCGACGCCAGGACTGGGAGCGCCTTTCAAATATATGCACACCACGCCGGGCCGGGCCATGTCGTAGGTCCGACCTAAAAGCTGCTTGACAAGCTCCGGCCCGCCTTCGCCTACGGCCAGAGTCCCGAGGGCTCCGTAACGGGTGTGGCTGTCGGTCCCTAGGATCATGGCCCCACTCTCGGCCATCATCTCCCTCATGTACTGATGGATCACCGCCACGTGTGCGGGAACGTACTCGCCGCCGAATTTTCTGCAAGCGGAGAGGCCGAAAACATGGTCGTCCTCGTTGATGGTCCCCCCCACGGCGCACAGGCTATTGTGGCAGTTGGTAAGAACGTAGGGAACGGGAAACTCGGTAAGTCCGCAGGCTATGGCGGTCTGGACCACCCCCACGTAGGTAATGTCGTGAGAGGTCAGCTTGTCGAAGCGAAGCCGCAGACCGCCCTTTCCACCGCTAGTGTCGTGAGAATCGATGATACCGTAGGCCATGGTCCCGACTCCCGGCACGGTAGGCAGAGCTTTCGCATCGGGCATCAGCCCCGCCTTCGACATGAGACTCTCCACCTCTGCCTTCCCGACCTTTTCCGACCTCTCGCAAAGCACATCGCCGTTGAAAAGATATACCGGCCTATCCACCAGGGAAATCAAAATGCTCCAGCTCCTTCCGGGAATTATCTGTCTTTCTATTTGAGTATATCCCCTGCAAGCCATCACATCTAATGCCGTATTTTTATGCTGATCGATGCAAAGATATCATTGCAGGGGATGCCGATCCATAGTCCAGAGAAACGCCGTATTCCTTGAGCTTGAATTAAAAAATCCCCGACCATCTCTAACAGGAGATGATCGGGGACGTTTATAGATCGAGATGTCATTGCTTTCTACAGTATGGACAAAATCTTTCCTACGATAAGTCCGCCACCGGTTCCTACCACGTAGCCCATCATCGCCATGAGGACTCCGATCGGGACAAGTGCGTCGCTGTAGGCGGCAGCAAGGATCGGGGCGGAAGCCACCCCTCCGATGTTGGCCAGGCTCGCCACACCGCATGTAAACAGGTCGAGCTTGAAGAGCTTGGCTATTATGGAGAGACTCAAGGCGTGGATACCGAGTATGACGAATCCGGCGAGTATATACATGGGAGCCTCGGTGAGCTCGGCGAAGTTGGCTCTGGAGGCGATAAGCCCGACGATCATATAAAGCATGGTGTTCGCCATCTGAGAAGCACCGGGAAGACCGTACATGGGGGTCATGGCGCAGAGCACCCCTATCACCGTGGCCAGAAGAACCGTCCAGGTAGTACCGGACATGAAGGCCGATTTCGGAAGGAAACCGGAAGCCCACTGACAGGCGGCGGATACGGCCAAAGCGGCGCCGAGGAGGAAGATCATGTCGCTAAAGGTGGTCTCCTTGCGCAGACTTTCGTGATGCCTGGAGAGCTCGGCTCCCACCTGATCGATGGCGCTGGTGTCCGACTTTGTCCACTTGTTGAACTTCATAGCGTAGGGAACCATACCCAGAAGGACCATGACCCAGATCGAGTAGTCGATTGAGTCGATAAGAAGAGTATAGCCCATATCGGCATCGGCGATATTCAAGGCTCCCTGGATGGCCACCATGTTGCCGGTACCGCCCATCCAGCTTCCAGAGAGGGCGGCGAAGGCTCTCCAACCATCGGCGGGCAGGTTGCTCTTGAAAAGCAGATACATGACGACAAAACCGAAGGCGATGCTGGTGGAGGCGGCGAAAAATCCAAGCAGCATCTTCGGACCCAGCTTCATAATCTTCCTCAGGTCGCATCGAAGAAGCATGAGAAATATCATCGCAGGAAGAAGATTGCCCTTTACTCCTTTGTAGACTGCATTTACGCTGTCCGTCTTGCTCCACAGGCCGAAGGTGGAGAAAAGCATACACACGAAGTAGATAAGGACAACCGCAGGAACGTACTCGAAAAACTTCCCTTTCGAATGCCGCTCCGCCAAAACCACTAGCCCCGCGAAAAACAGGATAAAAGCGAGATAAGAAAAACCATTGGTGATCATAAAGTCCCCTCTCCTTCAGCATTAAATTCATCATATATTTTTTTGCCTATATCACGACAGAATTCAACCCCATGCTCGGGAGAACCAATCCCCTCCGTCAATACCACAACTATGACGGGATTTTCTCCCCGATGAAAAATCACGCCGCAGTCGTGCTCCGATCCTGGTAGCTCCCCTGTCTTGTGGGCCAAAATCCCCTCAAGATCGTCCACATCCGATACAGGGATATCGCCAGGTAGTTTAGACCTCAGCTTCTGACAGGACATCATGCTCAAGACCCTCTCCCTCGCAGAGAAATTACCGGTCAGGGAACCAATCAGTCTCTCCAGATCACGAGGAGATGTATAGTTATCCTTGCCCATTTTTTTTGCCTCGAAATCCATCATCTTACGGCCTAGAACTGTGTCTTCAAGCCCTAATGACGAGATATCCTCGTTGATCCTCTCCATGCCGATATGGTCTATAAGGAGGTTTGCGGCGGTATTGTCGCTCACCGCGATCATGAGCAGGGCCAGATCGTCGAGTCGAAGACGACCACCATGAGCCCAAAGGTGCAGAAGTCCTCCCTCCACAACCTGATCTTTAGGTATATCCACCTCATCCTGGAGGGACCAAAGCCCAGCATCGTCGCCCTTAAACAGGGACCACAACACCGCTAGTTTTATAAGGCTAGCGGATGGAAACTGACGAAAGTCGTTATGGCTCCACCTGAAATCGGACCCAGTGGCGGAGACCACCACCCCAGCGGTGGCCCCAATCCCCTCGAAAGACGAGACCAATGAAGCCAAATCATCCGAGATAGCCAACTACATCACCGTTATCATGGCTCTTATAATGACGTATATGGTGGTGCAGAGGACTATCAACCACCCGTTACACAGCACCGACTTGAGATCACTGGATCTTGCCAACCCCATCTGCCCCTGCATGTCCCCCTCTGGAATGGCGAAAGAGGTCATCTGAGACCCTATAAGGAGGACGGCGACCCAGAGGGTCATAGGGATGTTCAAACTCTGCACCAGAGGTAGGAACATTTTATTCAGCACCTCTGCCTGGGCTACGGCTGCTCCTGGAACCCCAAAGATACCAACCATGGTTGAGAAAGCGACGAAGCCCACCGTCCCACCATCCTGAACCATGGGCTCAAGAAGAGCAGCGAGGGCCTGGAAAGCACCGGTCTCCTGGATGAAGTTGATAAAAGGATCGAGAAGCACGAAGAAGAAGAAAAGCCATATGAAGTTCTTGGCACCATCGCATATAGAGTCAATGATTTCCACCGGCCCAAGCTTTGCAGCTATACCGGTCAAAGCGGCTGTAACGAGCATTATTGCGACGACAAAGGTCGATCCACCCTCTATCACAATACCGTAACCGACCATGGAGAACATGGTAACCAGAAAAACCAGGGTAGCCCTACGAACGGAGGCGTCGGGCTTCCAGTTAGCACTCTCTTTAGCGATATCCTCCTCAGAATAGCGATTCTTACCTGCCGAGATTTTTTGAACCCTCCTGGCCCAAAAAAAGGTAACAAACCACATTATTATCGAGACAGGTAGGCCTGCGTTCAATAGAACCTGAGGATAGGACAGCCCAGTGAACTCCATCAAGGCCACCATGGGAGGAGTGAAAGGTCCCAAAAAGAGCCCTGATGCACCGGCCCCGTGGAGGAGCACCGCCATAGCATTCGGTGTAACTCCGACCGCCGCCGCAATCGGGATAAGGATAGGCGCGAGTATGGCGTTACCGCCCGCCATAGTACCAAGAAAGCTCACTATGATAACGGAACAGGACATGACCACCAGGAAAGCCCTGTTTTGAGAGTTGATGTTCCATCTCTCAGTCACCATAAAGACCAGATGTCTGACTACCCCCGTTCTTTTCAAGACCTGCCCTAAGCCAGCCCCAAGGAGTATGATCATGCCTATATAGCCTAAAAACGAACCCAATCCGCCTCTCAGCGCCGCAGCGATGTCCATAATACCGTGATGACCTATAACTGCAGCCACCAGCATCCCCGCGATGACGGCAAATATTTGGCCAAATCTGGTAAAACAAAGAACGATGTAGACTGCCAGCGGTATAAGACCTAAAAGACTCCCCTGCTCCATAAAAAAAACCCCCTAATAATGAGATAAGAATAAAATCAATGCCACTTTATTTCGTCGAAGGACATCACCCCCAGACCGGGAGCTTCGGAGACCCCGATATCCGGTCCTTTGAAGTCCGCTCCGCCCACTATGGGGTCGGAGGCGCAGAGCAACGGACCGTCTATGTCTATTCTCGTTATCGCCCCATAAGCCGCCGCCAGATGCACCGCAGCGGAGGCGCATATTTTTCCCTCAAGCATACTTCCCAGCATGACCTGAGCCCCGAATATCTCCGACACCGCAACTATCCGTCTCGCCTCGGCTAGGCCGCCGCACTTCATAAGCTTTATGTTGACCATGTCTGCCGCCTTGCGACGGAAGATCTCCAGGGCATCCGAGGCGCTCCATATGCTCTCGTCGGCCACGACGGGGATGGACGTACGGGCCGTGACGTAGGCCATCCCGTCCAGGTCTTTGCCCTTAACTGGCTGTTCCACCAGTTCCAGGTCGAAACCAGCTTTCTCCATCCGATCGAGAATATCCACTGCCTCGGTCGGGGTCCATCCCTGGTTGGCGTCTATCCTTATTTCAACGTCCTGTCCGATTGCCTCTCTTATTGCCTTGAGACGATCGAAGTCCTTGGAAGACTCCTTGCCGACCTTTATCTTGATCACCCTGTAACCGCTCTCCACGGCGTTCAAGGCATCCTGAGCCATCTCGTCCGGCTCGTTTACGCTCACCGTGACGTCGGTCTCCACCGATTTCCGGCTCCCTCCGAAAAGCCTGTAGAGAGGGGCACCGATCGACTGGGCCCACAGATCGTGAAGGGCTATGTCGAGGGCGGCCTTGGCGCTGGTGTTGCCTACCATACAACCCTGAAGAACCTCTAAGTTTCCCTCCAGATCTTCTCCGTCGCGCCCTAGCAAAGTCGGCCTTATATGGTCGTCGATGGCTCCGAGAATGGCTCCCGTCGTGTCACCCGTTATGGCTCCCGTCGGTGGGGCCTCGCCGTAACCGATCGTCCCCGAATCGGTCTCTACCGCTACTATGACGTCTCTTACGGCATCCACCGATCTTACCGCCGTCTTGAAAGGTTTCTTCAGGGGAACCGATATGGTCCCTGTTTTAATTCCGGTTATCCTCACCTGATCATCTCCTCCGATCTCGTTTAAAACAAAAAGCGGACACGGACCTCGCTAGAGGTCTATGTCCGCTGGATTTCACCTTCCTCGCTGACCGGGAACACCGATCAGGCCGACAGGCAAAGCAGCTATTTAGTTGTCTCTCTCTTTACATGAAGGCGGCGACGAACTTCTTCACCGCATCCTTGTAGGCTACGGCAATGGCCTTCTGAGATGACCCCAGATATCTTGTCCTCACCGCCTCGAGAAGCCCCTCGTCCACGGCCGCCAGAGATCTGCCTAGGAACAGGTCTCTCAAAAACCTGTTGGTCAAGGACAGGGTGAAGGAGGCTTCCATGTCGAGTATCTCTCCCGTATCGGGGTCGGCGATGAAGGTTATGAAGAAATGAGAGTAAGTATGGGTGATCGGGTTATCGCTGGCACTTCTAGCGTTGCCTATCACGCATACCGGACAATCGCCAGACAGATCGCTCACCTCCACTTATCTTACTATTATAACTCTTTTCGTCGATTACCTCAAGTCTGTCTGACAGATTAGACCGTCTTTTTTCTCAGTTCCCTGTTTCTCATCCAATGCTGGAGGAAGAGAAAAGCGAAAAAGGCGAGACTCATCAGACGAACCGTCTTAAGAGGGTTGACCAAAGCTATACCGTTGGCGGCAAAAAGCACCCTCTCCCACAGGGGCATATGGGCCCTCAACATCCCTATGAGCCCGGCGGACAGAGAGAAAACCCCCACCACGGCACAGAGGATGGTCGGAAGAAACTTGGCCCATGTGAAGTCGACGAAGAGCAGCACCGGGTTGTAGACGAACAGGAAGGGCAGAAGCAACCCGGACATCGCCAGTCCGAAACCGACCACCGCCACCTTCGTCGGAGCTGCCTTGGCCAGTCCAGCGGCTGTATAGCTGGTGAGAGCGACAGGAGGAACCACCGCCGACATCGTCCCGTAGTAGAAGGCGAAGAAATGGGCCGCCAGAGCGGGAACCCCCATCTGCTGCAGGGCCGGGGCCGCGATGGTGGCGGTTATGATGTAACAGGCCGAAGCGGGAAGCCCCATGCCCAGAACTATGGATGCCAGCATACACAGTATCAAGGCCGCCCAGAGCTTGCCTCCGGCGAACATTATTATGTTCATCGCTATGACCTGCCCTACGCCGGTCATGCCGACGGCTCCAACTATGAAACCTACTATCCCGCAGGCTATTCCGACAGGAGCGGCGCTTCTGGCCCCTCCGTCCAGCGCCCCGATAAAATCCTTGACACCCATTCGGGTGGATTTACGGCAGGACGAGAGGACGATTATAGCGATCAACCCCAGAAAAGCGGAGAACAGCGGGGTATAGCCGGCGACAAGGAAATAGACTATCAGTACGAGAGGTATGGTCATGTGCCCCTTGTCCAACATGGTCGTCTTCATGGAGGGGATTTCCTCCTTGGGCAATCCCTCCAGGCCATTGCTCTTGGCCCTGAGGTCGACCATGGTCAAGATCGCACCGTAGTACAGCAAGGCGGGGAATACGCCTGCCAACATTATCTTGACATAGGGAATCCCCAGGAAAGTGCTCATTATGAAAGCGGAGGCTCCCATGATCGGAGGCATCAGAATTCCTCCGGTACTGGCGGCGGCCTCCACCGCTCCGGCGAAGAAAGGCTTATATCCTACCTTCTTCATGAGAGGTATGGTGAAGGCTCCCGTAGTGGCCACGTTCGCCTGGGAACTGCCGGAGATACTGCCCATCAAAGCTGACGCTATCACCGCGACCTTGGCAGGACCGCCTCTGTAGCGTCCCGCCAGGGCCAGGGCGAAGTCGTTGAAGAACTCGCTGGTCTTGGTGGCCGCCAGGAAGGACCCGAACAGTATGAACATGAACACGTAGGACGACGAGACCATTAGGGTGACGCCATATATCCCCTGGTCGGTGAGGGCCATACGGGTTATTATCCTGCTCCAGTCGAAACCTCTATGGGCGAAAAGACCTGGAAAATACGGACCGAATTTGGTGTAGACCAGGAAGAAAACGCACAGCAGGGTCAAGGGCAAGCCAACCGCCCGACGAGATGCCTCGACCAGAAGACACATGGTCATGACCGAAATTATGAGGTCCAGCTGGGTAACCTCCAGCTTGGTCGCCAAAAGACGGTCATAACACATGACCACGTAAAGACCGCCCAGCAAAGCGAGCCCGGTAAACAGCCAGTCAAGGGCGGTAGGTTGATCTCGTCTGGACCTGGCTGTTCCGGGGAAATAGAGGAACACCAATGCCATCATAGTGGCAAGGTGGATGGCGTTCATCTTTATGGTTATCATCAGACCTACGCTGTTCATCCAGCAATGTATAAGAGACGTGAAAACCGCCAGTGCGACGGCGAAGGTTCTGACATGACCGGAGAAATCCCTGTTAGGGATATGCTCCCCAGGCTTGAAGACACTCAGAATATTCAACTAAACCACTCCCTCCAAAATCCAAAAATGCGGTGCTGGCATGAGCCGGCACCGCACGGTGTTGTCTACGTGGGACCTATTTCGCCTCGGGCGGAAGAAGGGATCCGGGAATCTCGAAGCCCTGTTCCTTGAAGAACTTGACGGCACCGGGGTGAAGAGGAGCGCCGTAGAGTCCAGCCATGGGGTGGTCGTAGTCGACCTTGGTGAAGGCGGCGTGAGCCTGCTTCATAGCTTCGCGGTCGTTGTAGATGACCTTGAGGGTCTCGTAGACGATCTCGTCGCTGACCTTTTCGCTGACGATAAGGGCAGACTTGACTCCGACCAGGTTGAGAGGCTTGGTCTGCTTGGGATACACGTCGGCAGGGATTACCACCCTGGCATAATAGGGGGCCTCCAGCTGAAGCTCGTCAAGCTCGTCGTCGGAGAACTCCAGCATCCCCACTGGAACCCGTCCGGCGTAGAGCTCGGACACGGCGGAAACGGGGTATCCCGTCTCGGCGTTGAAGGCGTCGAGTCTGCCGTTCTGAAGAGCCTGAGCGGCCTCGCTGTAGCCGATGTACTCGGGCTGTATGTCCTCGAAGGTCAATCCGGCCACGGCTCTCAAAACCAGCTTGCTGGTGAACTCGGTCCCGGAGGCGGGAGGTCCTACCGCCATTCTCTTGCCCTTGAGGTCTCCCCAGGTCTCGATTCCCGCTTCTTTACGGACAACGATCTGGGTGACGTCGGGCCAAAGCCCCATAACGTAACGAAGGGACGGGATCTGATTTCCCTCGTAGGTGCCGACACCCTTGTAGGCGAAGCCGGTGAGGTTGGACATAGCTATGGCCATCTCAGCCTCATCGTTCTTGAGCATCTTGAGGTTCTCGATCGTACCGCCGGAACTCTGAGCCGAAGCCTTGACTCCCTTGGACATCATCTCTTTGTTCATGCTGTTAGCTATTATGGTCCCTACCGGATAGTATGTACCGCCGGTGGAACCGGTGACGATCGTCACGAACTCGACGGCCTGAGCCGTTCCAGCCACGGCGGCAGACAGTGCAAATACCGCTAGCAACGCTGCAATGAATCCCTTTCTCATCATGAAACCCCTCCTTGAAGTTTATATCGTAGGGTGAAACACCCTTTTTATATAATACATTCCCGTCGTATGGGATGTCAAACATTATAAAGAATACCTTGGTCTTCAGAAAAAAAAGAAGGTGGGCCCTTGGGGCCCACCTTCACGATGGTCTGTCTTTCGGGATAGGAACCGATTACTCCGTCTTGTCCCCGGAGGAGACCACGTCGGAGGAAACTGCTTCGGCCTTCATATCTTTAAGCTCGGAACGAGCCTGGGCAACCTCTTTCTCCATTACCACGAGCTTCTGTTCAAGGGCCTTCTGTCTCTCCTCGTGAGCCTTGATGCTGCTCACAGCCTCGACCAGTTCGGCCTGCTTGGCCTCTACCGCCTGTTTAAGGGCCTCGATCTCGTCGCTGGCCTTTACGGAGAGCTCGTCGGCGTTCTTGAGCTTTCCTGCGAAAGCGTCGATCTTGGCCTTGGAGTCGGCGATGAGCTTATCCTTCTCGGCTACAGCCTTCTCGAGCTGCTCCTTCATCTTGGAGGAAGCGCCCTTCATCTCCTCAAGGGCCTTTCTGGCACCTTCCAGAAGACCGGACTTCTCGGAAAGTTCCTTGGCCTTGATAACAGCTTCGTTCTTTACCTTGGTCAGCTCTTCCTTGACAGAGGAAAGAGCTCCTTCCTTTTCCTCAAGGGACTTCTGAAGCCCTGCGACCTTGGCCTCCAGATCCTTGACCTGCTGCTCTTTCTCGGCCAAAGAGGCGCGGAAACGATCGAGCTCGGCGGTCTTCTCGGTGAGGACCTTCTTGGTCTTCTCGATCTCTTCCCTCAAGGAACCCTGGGTCTTGGAGATCTCTAGTTTCAGGTCCGAGGCCTCCTTCTGGGTTACCGCAAGGTCGGCCTTCGTCTGAGACAGGTCGAGAGACTGATCCTTGTATTTTCTCTCCACCTCGGCGAGCTTGGCCTCCATATCGAGCAACTCTTTTCTAGCCATCCTGAGATCGGAGGTAAGGGCGGCGTTGTCCTTTTCCTTCTTCATCAGGTCGGCACGGGCCTTCTCGAGGGAATCCCTGGTAATGGCCAGGGTATCCCTGGTGATGGAAAGGCTGTCCTGGGTTAGCTGAAGAGTGCTCTTGACAGGTCCGACCGGCTCGGAGTCTCCCTGAGAGACCGCCGCTCTAACGACGGGGATCCTGGGCAGAGCCACAGAACCGCCCTCGGTCAGGAGAGCCTCGTAAACCCTGAGATCCCTGGCGTACCTGCGAATCTCGCTCTTCTTGTCCGAGATGGACTTACGCAGATATTCCTCGTGTCTAGCCAGGAGGAAACGGTCATCGCTGACCTTGCCCTCCAGTTGGGCCATGTCCTTCTCGAAGCCGGAGACGACTCCTTGGATTCCCTCGATAGCCGATCCGGCTCCCTTGAGAGCCTCGTCCATGGCGGCGATTTTATCGGCCATGGAAGACTTCATGGCGTCCAGGTCCTTTCTGAGGGCCTCTATCTCGGCGGACTGCTTGGAGATATCGCCGGAGACCGAGCCTATGCGGCTGTCCATCAACGTCCAAACCACGTTAAAAAGAATCAAAAGGACAAGACCTACTACAGCGTATTTTTTCCAGTGTTTTTTGAAATCAGGCATACCATTCTCTCCAGTTCCATCGTCCTTGGAGTTGCCGGAGCAACATCCCTTTCCCTCGTCGTCGTCACCGCCGTTCAGCCATTTGAGGCCACTGAACCAGTTAGTGATGGAGGCAAACGGAGACTCCTCCCCCTCGGAGACCTTTTCGCCACTATCCTGCGAGGTGGAGACGTTATCCTGCTCCTCCCAAACGGACTCCTGAAAAGAGTCACTGGACATGCCCTTCGGGGCTTTCTTTTCCTGTGCCCCTTCCTGCTGAGTTCCCTTCTTCCCGTCAAGACCGTCGTTTTTGTCCTTTTTCAACGAGAACTCTCCTCCTTCCGTCCTCTGTTACAGATGATTGTCTAAAGCGTCTCGTACAGCTTACCACTATACGCTTTATTTTACCATTTCGAACCTGACTTCTCCGATCCCGAGAAAAATTTTTCCAAAAACGGCGAGAGGTGGTGGTATTATCGGGACTTAGGGAGGTGTCTAGATATGGTGTCTATGAGAAAAACGATCCGAAAAAAAGCCCTCAGAGGATGCATCCCGGTGGTCGTTGTATTGACGATCATAACCGTCTTTATGTTTTTCAAGCTGACGGAACACCTGGTCGATGAGAGGGAAAAAATCATCTCCCAATCGATCTCGGGTTACTCCGATCTGGCCTACCAGACCTACGCCTTTATCGAAACCCATTGGGGAATGCACCTGTCGGCATTGATCCGTTCCGTCTCGAACGAACTTGACCTTAGAGATTACGACGATCGAAGACTTAGAGACGTCCTAAGAGAAAAGATCTCGGAAGACCAATATCTATTCCCCTACAGAGCCGACATAAGGGCCTGGATACTGCACGAAGAAAGCATCGTGGCCTCTACCGAAAAGGACGACTCGCCACCTCGGATATCGTCTCGATTCTCGTCAAGGCTACATCTTCTTGATAAAGACGAGATCCTGATGGACCCGCTACACTTAACGATAGTTACCGCCATGGGGAACGATATATACCTGCTGATAGAGACGGCGGAAGCGGCCATAGGAGGGGTCTCGGACCTGAAGACCATAGTCCGGGGACTCGCCCTTTTGCCTTCGGTGGAGGAGGTCCATCTGATCGACCCAGACGACCCTTCCGTGATACAAGGAACAGGAACCAAAGCGACGTGGGGTCAGAAGGCAGTGGTTCAAAGGCTTTTGGTGGACGACAGGGGAGGCTCCGAAAAATCCGTAAGCCCAAACCTGGTGCTATCAATCCTTCTGAATTTCAGACCGATATTCGCACTGGTCGGGCTAATGGCCCTTTCGATGATAGCCTCTATGGTTCTCATCGCATGGGCGGCTTTTGCCGCGGTAGGAAGGGCCTCGGACTGTATGTCGCGAGCCATCGGAGCCATGACGAGAAGAATAGACAAATTCACAGTCACGAATACACAGGAACAGACGGAACCGGTGAACACCGAGATAGAGGAAATCGAAAGGTTGTCTAACAGCTTCGATCATATGTCTCGGGAGCTAACCAAGTCCATAAGCGACCAGAATTATACGAGGGAGAAGATAGACGAACTATACTCCTCCCAGATGGCTCTAAGCGAGACGCTGGACAGGATAATTTCCCTCGGAACGGAGCTGACCGAAAGCGCTTTGAAGGACGATGAGTCCTTCCTGTCCCACCTTTTCAGAAGCGCTATGTCGTTGGTACCGGAAGCGAACGCCGGCTGCATATCGGTGCTAGAAAAAGACCGCTGGAGGTTCGTCGACGCGGTAGGGCACGATCTGGAAGGTCTCAACAGACTGAAACTGCAAAGCCGCTATATGTCGACGGAAGAGAGACCTATCGTGAAGGACCACCCCTCGGACAGATTTATCGGGGTTCCCGAGGAAATAGCAGACGAGATCAGGCGGTTGACCCTACCGGCGGTAAGCTCCTGCCGCTATACCATCCGTTCCGATGGAAAGGTCGTGGGACACCTGGCCTTGGACATCTGCGGAAATACCGATGCGAAGTTTCCCGAGTCGACCGTTCAGACCCTCGAGTCTCTTGGACAGATAGCCGGCATGTTCTTCTCCATGAGAAGGGTGTACAAGGCAAACCAGGACCTACTGGAGCAGGTCATCATGGTATTGGCCGAATTTCTGGACGACTACGACTCCTGCACGAGGGACCACTCGAAATCCGTGGCAAACCTGTGCAGAAAGACCGCCGAGGTCATGGGCCTTTCCAAGGAGGAGAGCACCAGGCTTTACTGGGCCGGTCTACTCCACGACATCGGCAAACTCACTATACCCAGAGAGATAATAATGAAGCCGGGACCTCTCACGGAGGAGGAATACGAGATAGTGAAGACACACTCCGAGGCGGGAGCCGCCGCCGTGACAAAATCGAAGACTCTCTCCGACATGGCGGAACCCATAAGATATCACCACGAGAGATGGGACGGCAAGGGATACCCCGAGGGATTGAGAGGGGCGAACATCCCCCTCTTGGCAAGGATAATCTCGGTCTGCGACGTGTACGACTCGATAACCGACGACAGACCCTACAGAAAAAGGCTCACCCCCGAGGAGGCAAGCCTTGAGATGAAGAGGAGTGCCGGAACCCAGCTGGATCCGGGCCTCGTCGCCACCTTTCTAGAAAAGGTGGCTCCCTATCTGGACGACCAGGATACGCCCCATCCTCTGGGATAGAGGCCGGGCAACTCCACCGGCAGACGTCCGGAAGGACGGATCTCCCCTAAAAGTATAGCGGCCAGAGCCTTCAACGTAGGTGGGGTATCTCCGTAACAGGCCAGGGCCGTCTCTGCCTCGGGCAACACCGTGAGGTCGTAGGGAGTCTTCATCGAAAGGGAAACGCAGTCGGGCCTCTCCTCGAGGATCTTCCTCAAAAACGACACGGAGGGCTCATCCCTTACGAGATCGTAACAGCCCATCAAAACCGGGCCCTTTATCTCGTCCACATTAACATCCGGAACGGCCCTACCTCCGAAGAGCTCTATACTGCCGGACACACCCAGGTCGGACAGCCGTCTCAGAAGGATCTCCGCCGCAACGGCCTTCTTCTCCGGCCATATCAACGTGACATGGTCTCCCTTCCTCAGAGGAGGGGGACCATCCGACCTGATAAGTGTCACGCTCCTGGAGGCTATCTCCTCCGCCAGGGCGGAGCCGTCCACCCAATCGGGACGATCCTCCCCGGAGGATAGCCCCATATCGTATTTCCAGCGCAGGATCCTCTCCACCGCATCGTCCAATCTGCCCTTATCCAGCTCGCCGGAATCGACCGCCTCTACGATCCTGTCTCGAACCTCCCTATGCCCTTCGGGAGGGAAGGCGGGGTCCGCCCCCAGAAGGACGAAATCCACACCGGCCCTCAGAGCCATCACCACAGCATCGGGAACTCCCCATTCGTTGGAGATAGCCCTCATTCCCATGGAATCGGACAGCACCACTCCCTCAAAGCCCAACTCTTCTCGAAGAAGCGACATCGCCTCGGGAGACAGTGTCGCCGGAAGCTCTCCGGTCAGGGAAGGAACCACTATATGGGCGGTCATGACGGCGGGAACTCCGGCCTCGACGGCACTTCGAAACGGCGGAAACTCTAGAGCCCTCATCGATTCGAGCGAACGATCCAGCACCGGAAGCCCCAAATGGGAGTCGATATCGACGTCTCCGTGCCCGGGGAAATGTTTCGCACTGCATCCCATTCGGGCCCTCGAGAAACCCTTTATTATAGAGGCTCCCATTGATGAGACCACGGCGACATCGTCGCCGAAGGAACGCACCCCTATTATGGGGTTAGAGGAATTGCTGTTTACATCCACGACGGGAGCGTAGTCCAGGTCGATCCCCAGGCTCTTGAGCTGCCGCCCCATGATAAAACCCTGTCTTTCCGCCAGATCGGGATCGCCGGTGGCCCCGAGAGCCATGTTCCCCGGGAAGTCCGCACCGTGTCCCCTTATCCTGGCGACCGTCCCTCCTTCCTGATCCACCGCGACCATTAAGGGAAGGTCCAAGCGGACCGTCTCCCTGATACAGGACAGGAGAGACCTGACCTGCGAAAGAGATTCGACGTTTTTCCCGTACAGAATGAGACCTCCGGGCTTAATCTCCTCCAATCGGGATCTGGTCTCCCCGTCGAGGGAGGTTCCCGAAAAGGAAAGGGCCAGAACCTGCCCCGCCTTCTCCTCCAGGGTCATGGCAAAGACAGGAGAGGACGCCAGCAAGGCCAAGCCCCCCAACGCCGCGGCGATTCGCCGAAACGTCATCGTCACAGGTCGTTCCTCTCGAACAGAAAACACAGACCTGCCGCCACAGCCGCAAGCCCGATTATCCATATCCACGGGCCGGTACCGGTGAATCCCGGCATCGTTACCTTGCCTATGTTCCCCCAGGAAAAAAGGGACAGCTTGGTGAAAGGATAGAGCTCGGCGAAAAGAACCGCTCCGAAGACCATGCCTATCATACCGACCAACGCGTCGACTTTCCCCTCGCCGAGAGCACCTACCGCCGTGCCGGGACAGTAACCAAGAAAAGCCCAGCCTATGCCGAACACTACCCCGCCGACTAGGTTTGTCCCCAGTACGGTTGATTTTATCGACAGGGACACCAGCCCCATGCCGAGAAGAGCGTATATACAGACGGACCCCACCACTATGGCGGACAGCATGAACTTGACGATGGTCATGTCCTCCAGCAGGAGAGCCCCCAGCTGCCGGTCGTACCTGAGCACCTCCGACCGCTGCATCAGGACACCGAAGACCGCTCCGGTCACCAGCGCCATTATCGACACGAACATGCGTCTCAGCTCCTTCCGTATATTATCCGAGCCATGGCGACACCGCCTACGAAGAACGCCGCCAACGATACGAAACCGCTCATGGAGAGCTGCATCACCCCGCTGAGGCCGTGCCCCGAGGGGCAGCCGCCTGCCATTCTGGCCCCGAAAGCCACCAGGATCCCTCCGAGAAAAGCGGTACAGAGCCGGGGCCATGTTCTGGCCCCGAAACGCTCTCTCCAAAGCTCGGGAACGGCATCTACGAAGAAGGTTCCGTTGACCGTGGAGGAAAGCAGAGACCCTATGAAGATCCCCACGAGAAAAAGCAACTGCCAGTCCACCGCGAAGGGATATCTGACGAAATAATCCAAAGACGCGCCGTGCTCGGGGGAAATCATATTTACCAAAGCTGCCCCGGCCCTGGCGAAGGTCGTGGAAGCCCCGAAGAATTTTCCCGTCGCCACCACGGACAAGGCCACCAGACCTCCGGTGATAGCTCCGGCCAGATAGGGGTTAAGGGGACGCTGTCCCTTCTCGAATGAATACACAAAAAGACCTCCTTCCGTTATAACCGTCGTTTTTTAGACGTTGATCTATGACGACCTCATGGACCCACCGAACTCCTCGTTTGAAAAAGCGCCGTAGATCCTCTCGAAAAAGCCATCGTTCTCCCTGAAGATATCCAGTACCTCCGGATCGAAATGCCCGGGCATGACCCTGCCGTCTCCCTCCAATATTATCCTCCGGGCCTTCTCGTGGGAAAAGGGAGGCTTGTAGCATCTCTCCCCTCTGAGCGCATCGTAAACATCGCAAAGGGCCACTATCCTCCCCTCTATGGGGATATCCGTTCCGACCAACCCACGGGGATATCCGGTTCCGTCCCATCTCTCGTGATGACAGAGACAGATGTTTCTAGCCATATCGAGCCACGAGGAATCTCCTATCACCTCCGCACCGAAGATCGTGTGTTTTTTTATCTCCTCGAACTCCGAATCCGATAAAGATCCAGGCTTTACCAGTATCTCCTTGGGGACCCTCAGCTTGCCTATGTCGTGAAGCTGGGCGTATATCCTTATATCCTCCACGAACCCCTCCGAAAATCCCAGCTGTCTGGCAAAGAAGGCGGCGAACTCCCCAACCCTGGCTATGTGCTCCCCGGTTTCCTCGTGATATATCTCCGTGAAGGCCTGCATCCTGAGGGCAAAGTAGTGAAAGGACGATCTGACCTCTATGAGCAGCTCGTTGGCGTGGAGAAGCCCTCCCAGGGTAAGGCCGAACCTCCTAAGCACCTCCACCACCTTCTCGTTCCCGTAGCTCGATATTCCCTCCATGACGACGTAACCCTGGACCCTTCCCATGAAGGATACCGGCATGGAGAGGCGCCCCTCCTCGAAGAAAGGATCCTCTCTGAGGTATGCCAAATCGGTAGAAAGCAACGGCGAACGGCGCTCTCCCGATTCCCCCCATATGTAGGGGGACGATCTATTGAAGGCGACAAAAGCCACGTAACCGCAGCGGAAGGTTCTACGCAGATTGGAGGCTATCGACTCGGCAACCCCTTGAAGGGTCTTACCGTCCGAGGCCCCCTCGGCAAGGCTCATTATGTTCTCCAGCTGGGCCATGACGAGCTCCAGCTCGTCGTTGGTCTGTTTAAGGCTTTCCTCCATGGCGGTAGTCTCCTCCAGAAGGGCCATAAGGGACTCTTCCTTGTCGCCGATGGTCCTTATGAGCCGCTGAAAGGCGTCTCCCAGACGAGCCTCCTCCTCGAAATGATGGTCCAGAGCACCCATCTGTCCCTCGAAATCCACCAGATACTCGGCAAGGGTGAAGGAGGATTGGCAGGATCCGATCCTGTCGGAGGCACCGGCCAGGAAGTCGACCCACCTCCCGAAGGATCGGCTGATCCTATCGTGTCCTATCCAAAAGACAAGAAACATCGCCGAACCTCCCAAAAAAATCAGGGCAGCTACGACGACGGCCTGGGAAAGGGCGCTCTCTATAAGGACCTTTTGTGGGTAGAAGGCGACCAGGAAAAGGCCTCCCACCAACCGCCTGGAGAAGGCGTTCACCTTCCCCATGGATAGGACGACCTCCTGATATCTGTCCCTCAACAAGACCTTAGGGAGCACCATGCCGACGGAGGCGAATTCGGTTTTTCCCCAGTTATGGATGACCCTGCCGTCGGCACCGGCCAGGGCCATTACGCTTCTGCCTTTGGATCTCAACCTCACGGAATCCAGCAATATAGACGTGTTTACGTCGCACAGAAGCCACCCGTCCGGAAGGGGCACGGACAACATGAACCCAGGGGAATCCATGTCCCCGAAAAGGACAGACGGAACCCACTCGCCCGAAAGGAGCTTAGGGGACACGGACATGCCGCCCTGAACGTAGGGAAGATTGCTCCAGCGGACCGTGCCGTTCCTGTCGCAGAACATAAGCCCTCGGAGCTCCGGAGAGGACATCATGAAATTCTCCACTCCCTTGGTCATGCCGGAGACTCCCCAGTAGCGCATAGTGTTCCTGTAGGAGGACAGCTTATCCTCCAGAAACTGGGAGAGATAATTGAACCGGCTCATTATAGAATCCTCGTAGATCTCCCGGGAGGAATTCAACTGAAACCAAAAGGCGATCGCTCCGCCGAACAGGGCGAGTCCCACCATTATGGCGCCTAGCAGGCGACCGTAGCTTCTTAACGACCTCAAGGCAGTATCACCTCTTCCACCGAGCCGTCCTTGAAGCGATAGACCCTGATCTCGGTCTCCACGTCGCCGTAACGATTAAGCTCGAATGTCCACCCTGGGCCTTTCACCGATCTGGGCCGAGCGAGCATAGAGCGAAGCTCTTCTCCTCTCACCCTCGGGTTTTCGTCAAAAACGGAGGAAAGATAAGTCATGGCGGCTACGGTATAGCGGGAAAAAATCCCCATGTCCACCTCTCTTTCATCCAACAGGAATCGAAGGAAATCGTCCTCCGGTATCGAGGTCGGATCGTAGACCGACGAAAAGTAGAAGTCCGCCCCAGCAATGTCGAAAAAGTACTGAAAATCGGAGACCTGGCTCCATCGGGAGAGGAATATGGGTACCGGAGGATAGTGAAGCAATACATCCTGCAATATCCAGTAACTTCTGGAGGGCTCGGCTATTATGACGACCCCGTCCCCGGACAAAGAATCTCCAGCCATATCGGGATAGACGACCACACCGGAGGGAGTCGTATCGGAAAGCCTCTCCAGATCTTCCACGAGACTGTTCACGTAGGCATCGTTGTAGGGAGACCTATAGACGATAGGCCCCTCTAGGTTCAAGAAGGACATCAACCTGGCCAGGGCTTTCCCTTCCTTATCGGTATCCGTTACCACACGAAAAAACCAGTCGTCCCTGCCGGACATGGCCGAAGATGAGGCCGCTGGAGAGACAACTGGAATATCGAACCTCTCCGCCGCCTCGGCAGCAGCGGCCGCCTCCGACGATAGGGGGAATCCCACCACCACGGCGACGCCTCTTCCGGATAGTTCCTTAACCGCCTCTGCTACGTCGTCTCCGAAGGTAGCTACCTCTACCTGAAGACGATAGGAGTCGCCTCTTGAGGAGTTATGCCAGAGAACGTAGCTTTTGATAACCGATAGCATCGCTCCTTCCGGGGCGGAAAAAGCGACCTTCTCGTTGACCGCCACGCCTATAATCACCACAGGGGTCGACAGCGTATAGAACAAAATACCGAATATCGCCACAAAACCGGCGATCGATATCCAAAGGCCCTTTTTCACGATACACCTCCTCCCCGACAGGAATAGGTCGGAATAGGCAATTTCACGGGAGCCCGTGAAAACGACATAGCATATAATGGCGAGGAAAAACAGACTCTACATAAGGAGGATACCACATTGAAAGCATCTATCGCCATGGCTCTGGCATCGACGGCGGCCATACTTATGACCTCCCCTCTATGGGCAGAGGGACGACCGCCCAGAATTCCGATGGAGGACTTCTTCAAGCTTCCCACCAAGACCGCCTACCGCCTCTCTCCCGACGGAAAGAGTTACTCGTTTCTCCAGCCCTGGAAGGACAGACTCAACATACACGTCGCCCCGGTCGGAGGCGAGGCAAAACGGATAACGTCCTCCACGGAGAGGGACATCCGGGCCTACACCTGGGTAAACGACGACACCCTGGTCTACCTTCAGGACAAGGGAGGCGACGAAAACTACCACGTCTACTCACTGTCGACGGACGGATCGGACGTTAGAGACCTGACCCCCTTCCACGGAGTCAGGGCGGGCCTTCTGGACGACCTGGATGACGACGACACCCACGTCCTGATAGAGATGAACCGCCGGGACCCCAGGTTCTTCGACGTCTACAAGGTAAACGTCCTATCCGGCGAGATGGAGATGGTCGCGGAAAACCCCGGCACGGTAGGAGGGTGGATGACGGACCACAGTGGAAGGATCCGCATAGCCTACGCCATGGAGGGACTGAAGCGGACCATTCTCTACAGGGACGACGAAGGACAACCCTTCCGCCCCATATTCTCCACCGACTTCACCGACTCGGTGATCCCGGCGGGCTTCACCGGAGACGACGAAAAACTCTACGTCATGTCCAACCTGGACAGGGACACAACCGCCCTATACCTGTTCGACCCGAAAAGCGGAAACTTCGAGGACATGCTCTACGAGAGAGACGACGTGGACCTCTCGGGAATAATCTGGTCCAGAGCCAAAAAGAAACTACTGGGAGTTTCCTACTACACCGACAAAAGGCAGCGCCACTTCTTCGACGAAGAGACGGAGAGACTTTTCGACAGACTGAAGAAGCGCTTTCCCGACTACTCGGTGGGAATCTCCAGCATGAGCAAAGACGAGAGGAAGATGATAATAGCCGTGGCAAGCGACAGGATGCCAGGAAGGCTCTACTACCATGACCTGGACAACCCGGAAAAGTTCGAACTTGTGGCGGACCTGTACCCATGGATAGACGAAAAGCAGATGGCTCCGATGAAACCGATCAGCTACGAGACCGAGGACGGCCTCACCATACAGGGCTACCTCACCCTGCCGGTAGATCTGCCGGAGAAGGGACTTCCCGTGGTGGTCAACCCCCACGGCGGACCGGAGGTCCGAGACACCTGGGGATATAACCCGGAGGTGCAGTTTCTGGCTAATCGAGGGGTGTCGGTACTCCAGGTAAACTACCGGATATCCACCGGATACGGCAAGAAGTTCTGGATGGCGGGCTTCAAACAGTGGGGAAGAAAGCAGCAGGACGACATAACAACCGGGGTAAAATGGCTCGTAGATCGAGGGATCGCCGACCCAAACAGGATCGCCATATACGGGGCCTCCTACGGAGGATACGCCACCCTTATGGGGCTGATACGGAACCCCGACCTGTACCGCTGCGGCATAGATTACGTCGGAGTCGCAAATCTATTCACCCTTCTGGAATCCATACCTCCCTACTGGGAACTCGCCAGACAAAAGATGTACGAGACCATAGGGCATCCGGAAAAGGACGCAGAGCTGTTCAGGGAGATATCCCCGGTCTTCCACGCCGACGAGATAAAGGCCCCCCTCTTCATAGCACAGGGAGCCAACGACCCCAGGGTGAAAAAGGCCGAATCGGACCAAATGGTGGAGGCGATGAAGAAGAGGGGCATCACGGTACAGTACATGGTGAAGGACGACGAGGGACACGGCTTTCACAACCAGGAAAACCGCTTCGACTTCTATCGGGCCATGGAGAAATTCCTGACGGAACACCTCGAACTGGAGTAAAAAGACCGACAAGATAGAACCTCTAAAACCCATACGCGCGCCTCCTCGGCGAGGAGTCCGACGGGGCCCGTTCGAACCCGTATTTTCGACCTGCCGTCGTGTAGAATGGATGGGGCGACAGGACGTCGCCCCAAGCCGAGGGGGAACAGGACGTGCCCTCCGAGGCGGTCCGTTCGGAACAGGCAGATCGAAAATACGCTCGGGCGAGACAGGGCCCCGTCGGATTCCTCGCCGAGGACTTGTGATAAAGTGACAGGACTACCGAAGAGGAGGAAAACTGCCCATGTTCTTCGCTCAGACACTGTCCCGTCGCCCCTATCTACTGGTATGGGGGGCCTTCGCGGTCCTCGCCGCTCTGCCCTGGATCTACCTCTACTGCCGCAGGAGAAACGGAAGATGACACTGCAATCCCTTCTGTACCGACTGGTGGCCTTCGGAGGCTACGGAATGGCTCTCATCCTGCTGGCCGGTCGAGCGTTCCAGTGGAACGAGACTAGACGATCCTTCTACCTGGGAGGCAGAGGAATAGCCCTTTGGCCCTCTGTGGGCACCTTCGGAGCCACCTGGATGAGCGCGGCGTCACTGTTGGGCTACACGGTGCTGCTGTATCAGGAGGGATACGCCGCCTTCACAGGATCGGTCATAGGGTGGATGCTGGGCCTTCCCTTGCTCCCTCTGGCGGTTATAAGGCTGAGAAAGAGCCGGGCCCTGTCCCTACCTCAGTGGCTGGAGGAGCGTTACTCGGACGACAGGCTCCGATCCCTGTCGGCCCTCTGTCTTCTGGTGGTCTACACTGTCTACCTGATAATACAGTTTAGAGCCTTCGGAGCCATCGTCGGATCCATGCTGGACATAGAGGGCTTCATGGCCTCCATCCTGGTATACCTATTCGTCCTCTACACCACCTTCGGAGGCCTTCCGTCGGTCGTAAGAAGCGACGGCCTCAATCTCATGGTAATAGTGGTCTCAGTCACAGTGGCGGCCTGGAGCATAACATCTCAGACCGGAGGGTTCCCCTCCATACACGAGAGACTGCTGGACCTCAGACCGGAGCTGCTCCAGCCCTGGCCGAAGGAGGGAATCTTGGCCTCCATGACGATGGCCCTGGGCTGGGGACTGGGGGTGGCGGCCAACCCTCAGTACTGCATAAGGATAATATCCTGCAAAGACAGATGGACCGCCTGGCTGACCCTGGCGATAACGTCTCTCACCGTGTCCTGGATCTACATCTGTCTCACCGCCCTGGGGCTGGGGGCCAAGGCCCTCCATCCCTTCGTAACCGGCGGATCCCAGGAGGTGCTGTTCTCCCGTCTCATGGAGGCGGGGCTCTCGCCCCTTCCTCTGGCCCTGTTGATGGTGGGAGTACTCGCCGCCGCCGTCAGCACCGCCAACTCCCAGCTACTGCTGGCCGCCTGCTCTTTCTGTTACGACCTACAGGGAGAGAAACGCATGCCCTCCAAAGACCCCCTGGAGGAAGACGGCTTTCTCTTCAAGAACAGGATCGCGGTGGCGATAATAGCCACAGTGACGCTATTTCTCAGCTACATGCCCCTTCCGGGGATACTCCAGCTCGGTCGCTACAGCTGGAGCATGGTGGCTCTGTGTTTTCTGCTTCCCCTGTACCTTCCCAGAACGAAGGGGCGAAGAGGGCTGTTCGGAGCCATGTCCGCCGCCCTGATCGTCTACAACCTCCTGGTATGGTTTTCCGGCATGTCTCCCGAGACGGCGATGCTGCCGTCCCTGCTGATAGAGGGAATCCTATGGTGGATCCTGGGAGTCAGGCGATGATAGCCCCCGATCTGGAGACCCGGGTAAAGGCGGTCGTCACGGGCCTGACCTTCTGCCTTACACTCGTCCTGATAACCATGTCTCTCTCCATAGACTTTCACGAAACCTACCTGTCCGAACAGGGAAAGATAGACGAGCTGTCCAGTCGATCTAGCGACCTGACGTCCCGACAGGTAATGGAGATCATAGACAGAGAGGGAGAGGCCTGGCGGATAACCTCCGAGGGGGACGGAACCTCCGTGACCACCTCCGACGGAGCGAGCTGGAAGGTGAGCCTGAACGGGAAACACGTTCTGACCTCCATACTGCACAGACGACGACATCTTCTGGTGGCGGGGATGATATGTCTGCTCCTCTCGGCGGAGATGGCCGTCTTTCTGGCCTACTGGCTGACGAGGCCCCTCAAGAGGCTGGCCTGGGGTTGCGCCAAGGTCGGCAGAGGGGACCTATCGGATCTCCCCGTCGAGAGATCCGGATCCTACGAACTGGAGATACTTCAGGAAGCGTTCAACGCGATGGTCAGAGGCCTGAGGGAAAGGCAGAGTCTGGAACGTCGGATCTCCAGGATGGAGAGATTGGCCGCTCTAGGACAGGTGGTGGCCGGAGTATCCCACGAGATAAAGAACCCATTGGCGGCCATGAGGATCCACCTGGACCTTTTGAGCGAATCCAGAAACGGCGAAGAGAAGGACGAGGAATCACTAAAGGTCCTCAGCTCGGAGCTGGACCGACTCAACCGGGTGGTGACACAGCTGCTATCCTTCGCCAGGCCTACCCCGACCGTACCGGGCCCTATAGACCCCAGTGAGCTTTTCCGTTGGTGCCACAGTATGGTGAAGGTTCGACTCTCCCGAAAATCGATCGGCTGGCACGAAACTGTGGACGACGGAACCGAGCTTTGGGGAGACAGAGGACAGATGCAGCAGCTGCTGTTGAACCTTGTGTTGAACGGCATAGAGGCCATGGACGGAGAGGGAGATCTGTACGTTTCCTGCAGTAGTTCCGACGACGGTACGTCTATATCCGTCGAGGACACCGGCGACGGCGTTCCGGACCGTGTGGCGGAGAGGATATTCGACCCCTTCGTGACCTCGAAACCGGACGGCACTGGGCTCGGCCTGTCGATCGTCTACAGGATAGTGGAGGACCACCGAGGAATCATGGACCTGAAGACATCTCCCGATGGGACCAGACTGGACCTCTGGTTCCCCGGTCCGACCGAAAAGGGAAACGAGGAGGATGGGATATGAAAGTCTGGATAATAGAGGACGAAAGAGCCCTGGCCCAGGGGCTCAAGACCGCCTTCGAGAGAAAGGGCTACGAGTCCCGCACAGCATCGGGGCTCAAGGGGCTGAACTCGATGATGGATCAGGAATCCCCGGAGATAGTCTTCCTCGACGTCAGGCTCGACGACGGAGACGGTCTCAAGGGACTTCCCCACATACTTCAGGCGTCTCCGGAGGCCAAGGTGATAGTTATGACAGCCTTCGGCGACTCGGCCCTGGTGGTACGGGCCATAAGGGAGGGAGCCTTCAACTATCTGGACAAACCCTTCCCTCTGGAGGCAGCCATGAACATGGCCCAAAGGGCGTCGGAGGCCATAGCCCTTGCCAGACGGGTCTCCCGGATGGAGACGTCCAGGGCGGTCTCCCTGATAGGCTCGTCCCGAGCGGTGGAAGAGATCGGAGGCTTCGTAGAAAAAGTCTCGAGACACGAAGACGTCAACGTCCTGATAAGGGGAGAAAGCGGCACGGGGAAGGAGGTCGTGGCCAGGATGATCCACGGCGCCTCGGGAAGCTCCGGCGAGTTCGTCGCCATAAACTGCGCCGCCATACCGGAAAGCCTTCTGGAAGCGGAGCTGTTCGGGTCTAGAAAAGGAGCCTACACCGGGGCTTCCGCCGACAAGAGAGGGCTGGTGGAGCTGGCCGACGGAGGCACCCTCTTTCTGGACGAGATAGGAGACATGCCGACCTCGCTCCAGAGCAAGATGCTCCGCTTTCTGGACTCCCGGTCCCTCAGGCCTCTGGGATCCTCCAGGGAAATCCAGGTGTCCCTGAGAGTGGTCTGCGCCACCTGCGCAGATCTGGAGAACAGAATCTCCTCCGGAGCCTTCAGAAAGGACCTGTACTACAGGATAGCCATGCTCCCCATAGAGCTGCCCCCTCTTAGAGAACGAGGCAGAGACGCTCTGGAGCTCCTGGAACACTTCATAGTTCTGTACAGCGACAGGCTCGGGCGGGCACCTCTGATTCCCTCCTCCGACGTAGAGGAAGTCTTTCTGTCCTACAGATGGCCCGGAAACGTCAGAGAACTCAAGAACCTGGTGGAGCGGCTTTTCATACTCAAGGACCAGAGGGACCGCACCATATCTCTGAAGGACCTTCCTCAGGAGATGCTGGACGCCATGCCCACCGACAGGGATGCCGAATCGAGGCACGAGACCGACGGCAGGCCCCTTCAACGACAGCTGGACGACTTTGAAAAAGAGCTTCTGACACAGGCGCTGTCCGACTCGAGAGGCAACAGGACCAGGGCGGCCTCCTCTCTTGGACTGTCTCGATACGCCCTTTTGAGACGACTTCAGAAACATGGCCTGGACTGACAACTCGCCGAGGCTGACCCAGCAGGTAAGGCCCGAGCTGCTCCACCTACCCATCCTTATCCAAAACCTCAGGCTCCTGACCATGCCGGTGCAGGAACTGGTGGACGCGGCCATAGGCGAACTGGCCGACAACCCCCTCTACGAGGTGAGCCCTCCCCGATCCTGGAGGGAGTCGGGTATACTGGACGACCTCCCGGAAGAGCCGTCCCTGGAGGAAGACCTTATCCGTCAGATGGCCCAGTGTCGCCCCCTTCGGGAGGAAAGGGACTCTCTGCCGTATGAACTGGTCCGCTACCTGGATCACAGAGGCTACCTGACCGACGACCAGGAGGCCATTGCCAACCAGCTGGAGCTGACCGCAGAGAGGCTCGACTTCCTGCTGGAGAGAGTCAGAGAGGTAGTAGAGCCCCCTGGACTGTTCGCAAGAGATCTGATCCACTGTCTGTCGCTGCAACTGATCAGATCGGAAAAGGAAGAGTCGGACGGGGCGAAGATCCTTGAGATGGCGGTGGACCTGCTGGGAAAGGGAGACCCCAAAAAAGATGCTATGGAGAGGCTCGGATGGAGCCGAAGCAGATTCGACCGGGCCATGGAGGAACTATCGCGCCTCGACCCAGCCCCGGGGCGCCGCACGGCGGCACAGGCCGTTATCCCCGAGCTGGAGCTCTATCCCGACCCCGACAGACCTGCGGTCGTCCTGGCCGAAAACCTTCCCAGGATATACATGGCCCCTCTGACCTGGGAGGACGACAGGGTGGCATCCATGAAGGACAGAGGACTCAGCATAATTCGATCCATAGCCAGGAGAAACGCTTCCAAGCTATCCCTGGCCATCGAGATAGCGAAAAGACAGAAAAATTACCTCATCTCCCGAGAAGAGGCTCCCTATCCTCTGACCATGACGGAGATGGCCGACAGACTGGACAGATCGGTCTCGACGGTGCAGAGAATCGCCTCCACCACCTGGGCTCTGACCCCGGTGGGGACCGTGCCTCTGGACCGTTTCTTCAGCCGCCCTCTGAGATCCCGTCCAGACATGTCGGTGGCACAGCTGAGGTCGAGGATAGAGGAGGCGAATAGAAGGGGAATATCCGACTCGGAGCTGTCTCGAAACCTGGGAATACCTAGAAGGACAATCTCCTGGCACAGGCACAGACGAAGATAGGACAGACCGGAACGGACGCTTTACAAACCCTCTCTTTGATGTATGATCGAACCATAGAATTTAATCATACGGAAGGATCACGGAGGGTGTCATGAAAAAAGTTTTCATGCTGTATCTGGCGTTATGCCTCGCATCTATTTCGAGTTTTGCCTCCCCCTCTCCAGGTCAGACAAGGGGAGACCCCTACCTGGAGGGCAAAAAAGTGCTGATGATAAGCTCTTACCATCCGGGTTTCACTACCTTCTTCCCACAGGTAGAAGGTGTCAAGTCCGTGTTGGACCCGGAAAGGATAGCCCTGGACGTCGAATTCATGGACACCAAAAGGTTCGACGACGAGGAAAACCTGGCGAGATTCCGCTCTCTCATCGAGGCAAAACTTGACCAACTTCCCCGGTACGATGCGGTCCTTACAGCGGACGACGCCGCTTTGAGGTTCGCCCTGGAGCACGGAAAAAAACTTTTCCCGGATACTCCAATGGTGTTCTGCGGGGTCAACGACATAGACCTGGCCTCGAGGCAAAACTCCGACCCCCTGGTCACAGGGGTAGTCGAGGACGTCTCCATGAGGGGTACGCTGGAACTGATCAAACTCCTACAGCCAGAGGTCAAGGAGATCGTGGCCATATCGGACGGAACCGTATCGGGAGTAGCGGACGCCAGGAAATTCCGCTCCATAGGCTTCGCCCTGGAAGGGGTAGAGTTCTCTCTTATCTCCCTCAAGGACCTGTCCTGGAAAGAAGCCCGCGAAAGGCTGAAATCCTTCGACGACGAGGCAGCGGCCTTGCTCTTGTCTGCTTACCTCGACTACGAGGGAATCTCCAAATCCTTCGAGGAGGGCCTTGAATACCTCACGGACGGACTGAATATTCCCGTTTACCACCTCTGGGCCCACGGCATAGGGAAGGGCCTGTTGGGCGGACGGATAATCTCCCAGAAAGAGCAGGGCCGAAACGCCGCCAAGATGGTCGTCCAGATACTTAAGGGAACCTCTCCGAAGGATATACCGGTACTCACGGAGAGCCCTAACAGCTACCTATTCGACCACGCCCAGCTCGAACGTTTCGACATCCCATCCTACAGGCTGCCTGAAGACTCCATCGTCATCGGAAAACCCGTTCCGTTTTATGAATGCGAGCCCATCGTGTTCTGGGCGATTCTAGGATTTGCCGGTCTACTAACCCCTATCTCGCTTCTAACCACCTATCTGTTTCTAAAAGGCAAAAAGGACTCACTAGCTCTGAGGGAAAGCGAAAAACGATACAGATCACTCATAAAGAACGCCTCGGAGGGAATACTGGTGACGGCCCTGCCGGACAGAGAGATACTGTACGCTAACCCTGCCATGACCGAGATGTTGGGCTACCCCTACATGGGAATAAGGGGCAAAAACGAATCCGAGATCCACCCCGACCGCTCAGCCGGAGTCGACCCTCACGGCAAGCCCGGCAAAGCAGAGATCGACTTCATGAGATCCGACGGATCGGTATTCGTCGCCGAGGAAAACTGGACCAAGATAGCCGTCGACGGCAAACCCGCCCTTCTGGGATTCGTGACTGACGTCACGGAGAGACGCAGGATCGACGAGGAACTGAGAAAACACAGAGAAGAACTGGAACGGACGGTAAAGGAGAGGACTGCGGAGCTCGAGCAAGCCAAGGTGGACGCGCTGTCTCTGGCCGCCAGAGCTCAAGAAGAGAACAGAAAAGCCAACGAGACCCTGGAGAAACTGGCCAGATCGGAAAAGATGATCATAGACGCCAAGGACGCCGCCGACGAGGCCAACAGGGCCAAAAGCGACTTTCTGGCTACCATGAGCCACGAGATAAGGACCCCTCTCAACGCCATCATAGGGCTCAGCCAACTCCTGTTAAGGGAGGATCTCTCGGAGAGACACAGAGACAGGATAGCCAAGATAGACTCGTCCGGCAAGACACTGCTGGCCATAATAGACGATATATTGGACTTCTCGAAGATAGAGGCGGACAAGCTCGAGATAGAGAGGATCCCCTTCTCCCTGGAGAGAATTGTCTCCGAGACGGTGGACGCTTTCTCACTGGAGGCGGAAAGAAAACGGGTGGAATTACACATGGAGATCTCTCCGGACCTTCCGTCGTCCGTTCTGGGAGATCCCTTCAGGATAAGACAGATACTGAACAACCTCATCAGCAACGCCATCAAGTTCACCGAAGAGGGAGACATAATCGTATCCCTAAGACAGGGCAGCCGATACGAGGACAAGATGGAGCTGATATTCTCCGTCTCCGACACAGGGATCGGCATGACGGACGAACAGCTGAAGCGAATTTTCGACCCATTCATACAGGCCGACAGCTCTACCACCAGGAAATACAGGGGAACGGGCCTCGGCCTCTCCATATCCCATAAATTATGCAAGCTCATGGGAGGGAATATAAGGGCAGAGAGCCGTCTCGGAGAGGGCAGCGCTTTCACATTCTCCATCACGGTAGGCATCATGGACGGAGAGAACAGAACGATATACAGACCTCAGGATAAAACCCTGTCGGCATTGACGAACCTGAGAATACTCGTCGTGGACGACAACCCCATAGCGAGAAAGATCCTCCGGGAGATGCTAAGGTCCATGGCCTTCGACGTTGAGACGGTCTCCTCCGGAGAGGACGCTATAGCCAGACTTAAAGCCTCCGAAGAGGAGGGCCTCTCCTTCGACATAGTGATAATGGACTGGAAGATGCCCCGGATGGACGGAATAGAGACAGCCATAAAAATCTCGGAATCCGGGTTGAACGAATCTCCGAGGCTTCTCATGGTGACAGGTCATCGTAGAGCCGAGATACTGGAAAAGGCCAGATCGTCTGGATTCATCGACGTCCTGTCCAAGCCTGTCCAGCCCTCTTCCCTGTTGGACTCCATAATGGAGTCCATATCGAAAGGACACCCCGACAAAACCTACGGCAACGATGCAGGACCGACGGACTTTATCGAGGAAAAACTCCGGGGAGCCAAGATCCTCGTAGTGGAGGACAACGATCTGAACCTGGAGGTCGCCACCGGAATTCTTCAACAAGCGGGAGCGATGGTGATACCCGCTAAGAACGGACGAAAAGCGGTCGAGAGCTTCTCGAAAGACCACTTAGACCTGATACTCATGGACGTTCAGATGCCGGAGATGGACGGTTTCGAGGCAACAGAGATAATCAGAGAAAAAGAAAGCGAGGAGAAGAAACGGAAGAGAACCCCCATCGTGGCCATGACAGCCCATGCCATGTCGGGAGACAGAGAGAGATGCATAGAGGCAGGCATGGACGACTACGTCACCAAGCCCATAGATCGGGATATACTGATAGACACGTCCTGCCGGTGGATATTCGGAAAATCTTTTAAAGGAAGGGACTATCCCACCGCCCCTGCCGACGAAAAGATCCCGGAGAAACTCCGGATAAAGGGAATAGACCCAGAGATGGGAATATATCGGACGGGATCGGACCTAGAGGGATACGTTCGATTCCTCCGAAAGTTCGTGGAACAATTCCACGACACCGCCTCCGACGTAGCGAAAGCCATCGACGCCGACGATGACGGAAGAGCCGCCTGGGAACTTCACTCCCTAAAGGGCACCGCCGGCAACCTAGGACTGATAGAGCTCCAGGAGATATCGGAACTGCTGGAATCGGCGGTCCGAAAGGATAGGGAAAACATACCACCCGTACTTGAGGCTTTCGAAAAGGTACATAGAAGAACGCTGGAGGATCTACAGAAGGCAATACCCTCTGAAACGGAAGAGGGTAAGAAGAGAAACGACCGAAACGCCTCGACCGACGGAGCATCGAGGATAGAGGATCTGAAATCGCTGCTCGACAGGAGACAGCCTCAACCGGCCCTCTCCATACTGGAGGAAACCGTCTGGCCCGAAGAGATAAAGGAGGAGATCGAAAGGATATCGAGTGCCGTAAAGAGATATCGTTTCGAAGATGCCATTCCCATTGCTGAAAGGCTGAGCAAAAAGCTCGAGGCTATCTCTGAAGGAGGGCTCCCATGATCGACAACAGAAAGACCCTTTTGGTTGTAGACGACAGGGAGATAAACATAGACATAATGCTCTCATTCCTGTCCGATGAATACCAGATAAGCGTCGCCATGGACGGAGAGACTGCGCTGAGCCTGGCCCGGGAGGTCCATCCCAACCTGATTCTACTGGATGTCATGCTTCCAGACCTGGACGGTTTCGAGGTATGCAGACGACTTAAAACCGACGGGAAGACCGATCGAATACCGGTAATCTTCGTGACTTCCCTCAACCAGGAGATGGACGAAGCCCGAGGGTTGGAACTGGGCGCGGTGGACTACATAACCAGGCCCTTCAGCCCTCCTCTCGTGATGGCCAGGATAAGAAACCATCTGGAACTGGAAAGACATCGAAACAACCTGGAAAGGCTGGTCAGGGAGAGGACAAAGGATCTTCAGATAGCTCAGCTTGCCTCGGTCCACTGTATGGCGACTCTAGCCGAGGCGAGAGATCACGACACCGGAGCCCATATACAGAGAACTAGAAAATACGTCTTGCTCCTAGGCAACGACCTTGCGAAAACAAACAGGAGAGATAGACGGATCACGGAAAGAGAGGTCGACCTAATGGCCCAGACGTCTCCCCTACACGACGTGGGGAAGATCGGCCTACCGGACAAAATCCTGTTGAAACCGGGTAAACTAACTCCCAAGGAGTTCGACGAGATGAAACGACACACCATATACGGTGGAGACATCCTACGAAACGTCGAGAGAGAGATGGGCTCCGTGCCTTTTCTGGTTATGGCCAGGGAAATAGCGGAAAATCATCACGAAAAATGGGATGGCTCTGGCTATCCCAGAGGCCTGTCCGGACCACAGATACCGCTCTCTGCCAGGATAATGGCCGTCGCCGACGTGTACGACGCACTGAGAAGCTCCCGCCCCTACAAGGAAGCTTTCTCTCACGAAAAAGCGGTATCCATAATGACCGATGGGTCGGAGGGGCATTTCGACCCAGTCCTGATAGAGAGATTTCTCGAGTTGCAAGATCAGTTCGACAGGGTCTCCAGACAGACGAAATAGTTTCGGCCCCCCGACCACAGCACCGACCGTGCGAAAACCGCACGGTCGGTGCGCTTTTCGCACCCACTCCAGTCGAACGGACCCCGGGCACACAAAGTAGAAGACAGCACAAACGCTGGAATAGCCGCATTTTTCCATCTTGAGAAAAAAGTAGCATCTGGCAACTTTTTTGCTTTTACCCCTATAGAGAGCCATCATCTTTATATCGGAGGTGCTTTTATGTCCACGGAAAAGATCACTTTAGGAGACGAAAAGGCGAAACAGGGCAGCACTTTAAGCGTGCTGATGGGGGCAGCCTTCCTCATGGCCACATCCGCCATAGGGCCGGGATTCTTGACCCAGACGGCGGTGTTCACGGAGAAAATGCAGCTGGCCTTCGCCTTCGCCATTCTGGCGTCGGTGCTGATCGACATAGTGGTCCAGATGAACATATGGAGGATACTGGCCGTATCGGGAATGAGGGCCCAAGACGTGGCGAACAAAGTGCTCCCGGGCCTGGGATATTTCATAGCCTTCGCCGTAGCCCTGGGCGGTCTGGTGTTCAACATAGGCAACGTAGGAGGGGCGGCCATGGGAGTCAACGTCCTGACCGGCCTTCCCATACCGGTCGGAGCTAGTATCAGCGCCCTCATAGCCATCTTCATCTTCCTCCGCAAGGAGATGGGGAACGCAATGGACAAGTTCACCCAGATCTTGGGTTTCGTTATGATAGCCATGGTGCTGTTCATGGTCTTCAGGACCCATCCTCCCGTAGGAGCCGCCCTTAAAGAGGCCGTGTTACCCTCACATATCGACTGGATGATCGTCCTCACCCTTGTCGGAGGAACCGTCGGAGGATACATCTCCTTCGCCGGAGCCCACAGGATAATAGACGCCGGCCTCACCGGCGAGGAGAACATCGGGGCCATAAGCAAGGGATCCATCAACGCCGTCGCAATAACCGGCATCATGAGGTTCCTTCTCTTCCTGGCGATCCTGGGAGTCGTCATGATGGGGCACCCCCTCGACCCGACCAATCCCCCCGCATCGGCTTTCCAGATTGGAGCGGGAGACCTGGGCTACAAGATCTTCGGAATAATCCTCTGGGCCGCCGGGATCACCTCTGTCATAGGGGCCTCCTACACGTCCATATCCTTCCTCAGGACCCTCTTCAAATCGGTAGGCGATCACTACAGGGCCTGGATGATAGGGTTCATAGTGTTCTCCACCGCCATACTCGCTACGATAGGCAAACCGGTCGCCCTTCTTATCTTCGCCGGATCGATCAACGGTCTCATACTGCCTCTGGCCCTGATATCGGTGCTTCTTGCGGCGCATAGAAAGGACATCGTAGGAACCTACAGACACCCCATGTGGATGTCCATCATAGGCTACGTCATGGCGGCCTTCACCATGTGGATGGGGGTCAAATCACTCAGCAAGATTATGGCGCTGTTCTCATGATAGGACTCAATCGACCGTAAGACTATAATGAAGCCGGGAGCCTACGACGCTCCCGGCCACGTCGATTAGGAGGGAACGCCGATGAAAGAGACAGAACCAAAGATACGGCCAGCCGGAGACTCCTGCCTGGTCGTCGATTTCGGAAACGCCATAGCCCTGGAGATAAACGCCAAGGTACAGACCCTTAGATCCAATCTGGAGGCCCGTCCCGTTCCGGGCATCATGGAGCTCATGCCCACATATCGATCTCTCGCCGTCTATTTCGATCCGATGGAGACGAATCTGGAGGGGCTTCGAGAGACCATATCGGCCGAAATAGGATCGATAGACGAGCAAGTCGAGATAGGATCCAAAGAGGCCGTCATTCCGGTATGCTACGGCGGCGAATACGGTCCGGATCTCGAATCGGTGGCGAAACACCACGGGATATCCGAGGAAGAGGTCATACGCCGTCACTGCTCCAACAGCTGCTACTGCTACATGCTGGGCTTCACCCCCGGATTCTCCTATCTGGGAGGAATGGACGAATCCATAGCCACCCCCAGGTTGGAGACCCCCAGAGAGCTGATACCGGCTGGCAGCGTCGGCATAGCGGGCAAGCAGACCGGGATCTACCCCATAGACAGCCCCGGAGGCTGGCAGCTTATAGGGCGCACTCCCCTGGTGATGTACGACCCGGCCAGAGAGCCCGCCACCCTTCTCGACGCAGGGCTCTGGATTCGATTCCGCCCGGTCCAAAAGGACGAATATCTGGACATCAGGGAAAAGGCAATTAAAAACGCCTATGAGCTGGAGATAGTCGAGAAGGGAGATGGGACACTATGAAGCTGCTCGTCCGATCTCCAGGCATATTGACCACCGTGCAGGACCTGGGCAGATGGGGACATCAGGCCATAGGCATGCCGGTCGCCGGAGCGATGGACCCAATGGCGCTTCGCAGAGGAAACATCATGGTCCACAACGACCCCGGAGCTGCCGCCCTGGAGATAACCGTCGTAGGGCCGAAATTGGCGGTTCAGGGAAGTGGAATCGTGGCCCTCGCCGGAGGAGACCTGGGCATGATGGTCAACGGAACCCACGTACAACCCTGGACGACCGTCGCGGTAAAGGACGGCGACGTCGTCTCCTTCTCCGGGATGAAAGACGGCCTGTGCAGAGGCTATCTATGCGTAGCCGGAGGAATAGACATACCGCCTCTCATGGGAAGCCGCTCCACCTACCTGAGGGGTAAGATAGGCGGCCTCCAGGGCAGAGCCCTCAAGGCCGGAGACGAGCTGGAAACAGGCTCTCCCTACATCCTAGGGAAGAGATGCATCGGCTTCGTGTGTCCCGAAGATCTCAGGCCGGACTACTCCCCCTCCCGCCGAATGGACGTGGTTCCCGGCCCTCAGGACGACCTCTTCACCGACGAGGGAATAAAGACCTTCCTATCCGAGGAATACGTCGTCTCCGCCGCCGCGGACCGCATGGGCTACCGCATGGAGGGACCGACCATAGAACACGTCGACGGGGCGGATATAGTCTCCGACGCCATATGTCTAGGGGCGGTCCAGGTTCCGGGACACGGTCAACCGATCGTCATGATGGCGGACAGACAGACCACCGGGGGCTACACGAAGATAGCGGTCCTCACTGCCAACTCGGTGGCCAGACTGGCCCAGAGGCTCCCGGGACAACCGGTACGTTTCTCCGCCATGAGCCAGGATCAGGCCATAATCGAGGCCAGAGAGGAAAGAGGTCGACTGGAATCCCTCAGACTGGCCCTCGAAGGCTGGATAGCCGATCCGGCGAGAGACGAAAAGGAACTGGTCGAACCGGCAACGGAGGGACAATGTCGCATCACCGTCGACGGCGAAACCTACGAGGTCCAATGGGAGAAAATCTAGAGGAGGCATGACGTAGATGTACAAGATAGATCTGAACAGCGATCTGGGCGAAAGCTTCGGCGCCTACACCATGGGAAGGGACGGCCAGGTTCTGGACAGCGTCTCCTCCGCCAATGTGGCCTGCGGCTTTCACGCAGGAGACCCGTCGGTCATGGTCGAGACGGTGAAGATGGCCTCGTCCAGAGGCGTCGCCATAGGGGCCCATCCGGGCTACCCCGACCTGGTCGGATTCGGACGGAGAAACCTGAAGTGCACTCCCGACCAGGTCTACGCCGACTGCCTCTACCAGATAGGGGCCATTTCCGCGACCTGCAGGGCTACGGGAACCTCGCTACAGCACGTCAAACCCCACGGAGCCATGTACAACACCGCAGCCAAGGATCTAGAGATGGCCAGAGCCATAGCCGGTGCCGTGAAGGACGGAGGGGATAACCTGATCCTCATGGGACTGTCGGGATCGCTGTTCCAGAAGGCGGCGGAGGAAACGGGAGTTCCCTTCGCTTCGGAGGCCTTCGCCGATCGAGCCTACATGGCCGACGGAACCCTCGTCCCCAGGAGCATGGAGGGAGCGGTTATACACGACCCCGACGAGGCGGCGTCCAGGGTGGTCAGGATGATAAAAGAGGGCATCGTCACGACCCTGGCCGGAGAGGATATAGAGCTTCGCCCCCACTCGATCTGTCTGCACGGCGACACCGCCGAGGCGGTGGAGATGTCCAGAGAGCTCAGGAAGACGCTGGAGGCGGAGGGAATAGAGATAGCCAATCTCAGGGAGGTGCTGAAACTATGAAAGCCACGGACTACAGCGGATCGACGCCTCAAGAGGTCAGGGAGATAATCAGAAAAGGGGAATGGACCAAGCCCACCCCGGGAATGTGCAAGGGAAGGGTTCAGGCCAATCTGATAGTCCTCCCCAAGGACTGGGCCTACGACTTTCTCGTCTTCGCCCAGAGAAACCCGACCCCCTGCCCCATACTGGACATCACCGAACCGGGCGACACCGAGGCCAGGATAATGGCCCCCGGCTCGGATATATCCAGAGATATTCCGAGATACGTGGTCTGGGAAAACGGCGTCAATATCGACGAACCCACCGACGTAAGCTCCTACTGGCGGGACGACCTGGTCGGCTTCCTTCTGGGCTGCTCCTTCTCCTTCGAGAGCGCCCTCATGGAGGCGAATATTCCGATAAGGCACATCGAGGAAAACCGCAACGTCCCCATGTACATCACCTCCATGAAGTGCCGTCCGGCCGGTCGGCTGTCTGGGCCTATGGTGGTCAGCATGAGGCCCATCCCGGCGAGACAGGTTCCCAAGGCGGTTCTGTGCACAGGACGCTTCCCGGGAGTACACGGAGCCCCGGTTCACGTAGGAGACCCTGAGGCGATAGGGATAAAGGACATCTCCAAACCCGACTTCGGCGACTCGGTCACGATCCGTCCCGGCGAGGTCCCGGTCTTCTGGGGATGCGGCGTGACGCCCCAGGCGGCGCTGATGGCCAGCAAACCTCCCTTCGCGATAACCCACGCTCCGGGGCACATGATGATACTGGACCCCAAGGACGCCGATCTGGCGGTGTTCTGATCTCTCGAAAACGCTCCTAAAGAGGGACCTCCTTTGCGAGGTTCCTCTTTTTTGTCAAAAAAAGATAAAGAGTATCATTTTGATAATACAAAATTTCAAATATATCGAAATAGATTATCTTGCTTGATATCCTCAGCAAATAAACCTATACTGAAAGATAGTTTCAATTCTATCGGGAAGGGAATGGTGCCATGATGGGGTTTAACGAACTCATATCCGCCTTGTCCAACTGGCTTTGGGGATGGCCCATGCGGATACTCCTGTTCGGAGGGGGCGTCTGGCTGACGGTCTCCCTCGGCTTCTTTCAGTTCAAGTACTGTCGCAGAATACTGAGAGAGACCTTCGGAAAGATCTTCTCCTCCAAAAAGGACGGAGAGGGAACCATATCGCCGTTTCAGGCCACTACTGCGGCCCTGGCCTCGACGGTCGGAGCGGCCAACATAATAGGGGTATCGGTGGCAGTGGCCTTCGGTGGCCCAGGGGCGATCTTTTGGATGTGGGTAGTAGCGGCCATAGGCTGTGCATCCAAATTCTCCGAGATAGCCCTGGGAGTCCATTACAGGGAAAAAAACGCCAGAGGAGAGTTCGTCGGAGGCCCCATGTACTACCTGAAGAAAGGCGTCGGAGGAAGGATCGGCAGATGGCTCAGCCTGATATTCTCCTTCTGTCTGATGCTGGAGATCATACCGTCCATAGCCACCCAGTCCCTTTCGGTGGTTCGATCGGTTAACGAGTTAGGAGTGTCCAGCATAGCAGCAGGAACGGTACTGGCCGTGCTGGTTGGACTGGTCGTCTTCGGAGGAATCACCAGGATAGGGAAGGTGGCCGAGGTCATGGTTCCAGCCATGGCCGTATGCTTCATAATCGGCGCCCTGATGGTGCTGGCGGTCAACCTGTCCAAGATACCCGAGGCCCTGTCTCTGATATTCCGTTCGGCCTTCACCCCTGCCGCCTCGATAGGCGGATTCGGCGGTGCCGGGATAATAGCGACGCTGCGATGGGGAATCGCCAGAGGAACCTACTCCAACGAGGCCGGGATGGGGACCGCTCCGGTAGCCCACAGCACTGCCGTAACCGACCATCCCTGTAGACAGGCCTGCTGGGGCATATTCGAGATCGTGGCCGACACTATGATCATATGCACCGTAACGGGACTGGCCATAATAGTGTCCGGAGCCTGGACCGCCTTGCCGGCGAAGGACGCGGCCACCATGCCTCTCTACGCTTTCTCCTCCGTCTTCGGCGACAAAATAGGCTCTACGGCTATATCCATATCCCTGACTCTTTTCGTAATATCGACCATAATAACCCTGGTGTACTACGGAGAAAAACAGGCCGAATTCCTCTTCGGGTATCGATTCAGCCTCTTCATGAGGACCGTCTACGTCGCCGCCATCTTCTGGGGAGCCCTGGGAGGCCTGTCGTCCCTCTTCTACGTTCTGGACATACTGCTGGCCATGGTGATAATTCCCAACATGATCGGCCTTCTGACCCTCACTCCGGAAATCAAAAAGCTCAAAAACGACTACTTCTCCGGAGCCATGAGATGGAGGGAAGGGAAATTTTCCTAGCCCAAGACCCCACTTGACATGAGGTAAAAGCTTGTCTATATTTAAATTTAGAGTTATATAGACCTGCTGTGTCATCACATCTAGGTCCTTAAAGGATCTAAAAATCGAATAAGCTCAGTTTTCTAGGGTTCCGCGACCTTCGGTCGGCAGGTCCGAGAGAAAACGCACGACTCGTCGTGTACACGGAAGGATAAAAGCCTGGGAGATTCGGTCCCCAGGCTTTTTTTATACCCGCAAAAGGAGGTTAATCCAAATGAAAAAGTTTATCGTAGAGGACGACTTTAGGCAGGTCTTCCCCGATTCTGTCATAGGAGTCGTGGTCTGCCGCGGCCTGGACAACTCGATCAGGGATGAAGAGGAATACCGGGAGATGCTCAAAGAGGCGGAAAGGGAGGCACTCAAACACCTGACGGAGAGCGAGTTCTCCGAAAACGGCCCCGTGAAGGCATGGAGAGAGGCCTTCAGGAAGTTCAAGACCAAGAAGGGGGCCAGATCGTCCATCGAGGCACTGCTGAAAAGGGTCCAGAAGGGACAGGAACTGAGGACCATAAACCCTCTGGTGGACATCTACAACTCCATCTCTCTGAGATACGGTCTACCCTGCGGAGGCGAGGACATAGACACCTTCGTGGGCAACATAAAACTGACCAAGGCGATCGGCGACGAGGATTTCATCGTTCTCGGAGAGGACAAGTCGTCCCCTCCCTACGAGGGAGAGATCGTCTATAAAGACGACCTAGGCGCCATCTGCCGTTGCTGGAACTGGAGGGAGTCGGTCCGCACCATGTTGACCGACAAGACGAAGAACGCCTTTCTATGTATCGAGCTGGTTGACGACTCCAGGAAAAACGACCTCGAAAAAGCCCTGAGAGAACTGGCCGATATGGTCAAAGAGAAGCTGGGCGGCACCTGCGAGACCTCGATTTTAGACGGTGAAAACGGGGAAGCCGCGATAGAGCCTTAAGGGCATCTCTAAAAACGTCACTCCTCGGAGAGGCCGTTTCGGCGGAGCCCATTCGAGCCCGTATTTCCGACCTGCCGTCGTGTAGTACGGATGGGGCGACAGGACGTCGCCCCAAGCCGAGGGGGCACAGGACGTGCCCTCCGA